>DRJK01000183.1 GCA_011052215.1 Gammaproteobacteria bacterium | reverse complement strand
TTAAGAATTCCATCTCCGGCAAGATGCCCTTTTGTATCATTTATTTTCTTGAATCCGTCCAGGTCTATCAATAGCAGCACAACAGACGATGAATTTCTTTCTCCAACATGCAGTGCATTTTGTAACCTGTCTTCCATCAGGGCCCTGTTTGGTAATCCTGTCAATGGGTCGTGCAAGGCCTTGTTCTGAAGCTCGGTTTGTCTTTCCTTGATTTTCTCCTGCATTAGAATAAAGGCCTGTTCAAGCTCCTTCATTTCACGTACATGGGATTCGGGTTTTATATTGTCATGTTTATGTCCCTGGGCCTCATTAAACAATGCCTTGGACAGGTTATAAACCGGCCCCAGTATTGTTCGCTGAAGAATATAATATCCTGAAATTATTATCAAAAAGGCCATAATAGAAAATAACCACAGTACAGTACTGATTTTTCCTGCAATACTGCCCATCATTTCCATATCCTTTAAAGAAGTTGACTCGATAGCCAGATCAATTTTAGCTAATATATCCCAGATATTTACGAATTGTGGCTGAATTCTGTTTTGCAGATATGGAATATCAGTGCGCCATTCATTACTTAGATATGAAGTACGCACGTATATATAGGCTGTATGCCATGTATCCGCTGATCTCAACATTGTTTGTACCGAGTCATTCGCCTGTATATAAAATGACATTTTTTCAGATAATTTTTGCAGGATTACAAGATCTTCTTTAATCTGTTCAAATAAGATATCAACATTTCCAGCCTGCAATACCAGCCCCTTCTCAGTGCTGCTGAAAGCACCAAAGCGGTTTGCTATAAAGACCCGGAAAGCCCCTATCATTCTGATCCAGTTATCTGATAGACGGTCAATAATTTTATATAATTTATAGTTGTCAGCAAGGCTGTCTACTTCTATTTCATCCAGTGCAAGTGTTGCAGCAGTTTGAAATGAGTTACTGGCAGGTAACATGACGTCATTCATCGTTGCCATTGCCGGGTACAGGCGCACGGGGTCTCGTCTGATTTTAATCAATGTTTCAAGATCAACGCCCAGCTTGTCTATTTTTTCCTTAAGCAGCTTTTCTTTTCCTGAATTGACAATATTCTTCAGTTTTGACGCCTGCATGGATGCCCTGCTGACCATATTTCTGATCTTTTTGTCCAAAGGTGCATCAGGTGAGATCATGTATGCCTGCAATGCATTGTTCGCTTCCCAGAGTAAAAAGCGTGTTCTCTGAATAACGTGCTGTGACTTAGTTCGCAGTACAATATGCGAAATAGACTGATTCTGAACAACGTATGTATGATGACTTGACCACAATGCAACTGAAATGATTACGGCAACAAATACAATTGCCATGGACAAATACCGTCCAAGCAGACTATGCGATACAAATTGTTTAAATAGATTACGTTTCAAAATAGCTATATGATCCTGGATACATGGTGAAATAAAAAACGCGATTGTTTATTATCAGGGCTAATTATTTCCATATAATTAACTTGACAGACGTTAATTACAATTTAACGGCCGTATCCTGAATTACTTGAGTCCAGAAGGTAAGCTGCTACAAATATTCATTATTATTAATTTGATATATCAATATGTTAAAAAGACATCCTCAGTTTCCACTTGAAGAGAACATACTCTATTTTAATCATGCTGCCGTATCTCCATGGCCACTTTGCAGTGCCCACGCCATTATGGAATTTACCAGGCAAAACCTGCATACCGGTTCAAAATACTACCTCAAGTGGATGGAAACCGAGCAGGAGTTACGCGAAATGCTGTGTACCCTGATACATGCGGGCTCAAGTGACGATATTGCGCTACTTAAAAATACATCCGAGGGCCTGTCTGTTATCGCTTACGGGCTGGACTGGCAACCCGGCGATAATGTTGTCATCCCGAAAAATGAGTTTCCATCCAACAGATTTGTCTGGCAATCACTGGAGAAAGCCGGTGTTGAGACTCGGGAAATTGATATACAGTCTGCCGAAGATGCAGAACAGGCACTGATTAATGCCCTGGATTCGAGAACACGTGTTTTATCGGTCAGCGCTGTCCAGTATACAAATGGTTTCAGGCTGGACCTTGAAAAACTGGGTAATTGTTGTGAAAAACTGGATACCTTGTTTGTGGTTGATGCCATACAACAGATCGGCGCACTGGAATTCGACGTTTCTGGAATAAAGGCTGATTTTGCCGTAGCAGACGGACACAAATGGATGATGGGGCCTGAAGGACTGGCCCTTTTTTACAGCCGCCCTGCTTCCCGAAATTTATTAAGCCTCAATCAATATGGCTGGCGCATGGTTGAAAACCCGACTGACTTTCAGCAAACCGGCTGGACCGTTTCCCATACTGCCAAACGGTTTGAATGTGGCAGCCCCAATATGCTGGCCATCGCGGCACTCAACGCCAGCATCAAGCTGATAACGGAAACAGGTATGCGGACTATTCATGAAACAATATTAGATAATACACGTAATATCATTGATTTTATTAGCAATAATAATAACTACCGTTTATTGAGTAGTTCGGAAGCAAACAGACTTTCGGGAATTGTTACCTTCACCCATAAATCCATTGATAATGCTGATCTTTTCAGAAGCCTGACCGACGATGGTTTGCAATGCGCAGAGCGTGGTAACGGAATAAGGCTATCCCCCCATTTTTATAATCAGAAATGGGAATTTGGTTGCCTTTTTGACCTTTTAGTATCCCTTTGAATAGTCTATATTTTTACAGGATACACTAATAATTTTACTGATAAGGCCGATATCATATATATAGTAAGGCATATGATACCTGACCACGAACCCAGTCGGTATTGAAACGTTCATCTATAGACAGGGTCAAAGCTATCAGATTGTAGTGATAACATTTTTTTAGTCGCCCGATTGTTACTGGCCTCACAGGAAGTTCACTGATATGGGACTTAAATGGCTTGAGCATAAGATTACGCGTTGGCTGACCAAGGATCATCCCAAGGTCGAAAACACGCATATGTGTGACTATGAACAACTGTCCTATGAAATTAAACCCTGTGATGTACTCCTGATTGAAGGTCAAAGCCATGTCAGTCATGTTATAAAAGGCATTACGCAAAGCCCGTGGACGCATGCCGCTTTATACATAGGTCGCCTGAGTGATATACAGGATGAAGACACGCGTAACAATATCAAGAATCACTTCGATGGTGACGAGAACAAACAGTTAATCCTTGAGGCATTGATGGGTGAAGGAACCATCATTAATGCCCTGGACAAATACAGCCAGGATCATGTCAGGATCTGCCGCCCAAAGACACTTTCAAGACAGGATGCATCACGGGTCATCGCCTATACGACCCGTCGTCTCGGTTGTGATTATGATGTAAGGCAATTGCTGGACCTTGCCCGATTCCTGTTCCCCTATGGGATATTGCCCAGAAGGTGGCGTTCATCTTTGTTCCAGCATAATGTGGGGTCACCGACCCGTGCGGTCTGCTCCTCACTGATCGCAGCCGCATTTTCATCGGTACATTTTCCGATTTTACCGGTAATAGAAAAAAGTGATAACGGCAAGATAAAATTGTACAGAAGAAATTTTCGCCTCTATACCCCACCAGATTTTGATTATTCACCCTATTTTGAAATCATCAAATATCCCTATCTGGGTCTTGAAGAAATCGCTATATACAGAAAACTACCATGGGATCAGGATGGTATTATCTGTAATAGTGAAAATGACTGCTATATTCCTAAAGATTATATTCGTATTAATGAAAACGACAAGGAAGCGGAATCATCTGTTTTATCACTTAAAGATTACCAGGCTATCAATGCAATCAACACACGACTGAAACATGAATCCTGACCAGAAACCAAAGAGGCACGTATCATGATATGGGCATCAATCATTATTGCAACTGGCATTATATGGACACTTTTTTATTTCAAGTCCCATGAGATTACCTGGGCGGTGCTGGCAGCAGGTGTATTGTCGATATGGACATCACTGGATCCGGCTGGCAGGGTTCCCCAGAGTATTACATGGGCCATTTTTTTCATTCTGGTTACCCCGCTCGTATACCGGCCACTGCGACGGAAACTGATCAGTAACAGAATATTCACAATTTTTTCGAAAATGATTCCCACCATGTCTTCTTCTGAAAAAGAGGCGCTGGATGCAGGCAGTGTGTGGTGGGATGCAGAGTTATTCAGTGGCAGGCCGGACTGGAATAAACTGCTGCAGAGCAAAACACCCGAATTGACAGATGAAGAAAATAATTTTATCGAAGGGCCGGTGGAAGAACTGTGTACCATGATAGATGACTGGCAGATCACACAGTATGAGTATGACTTGCCCGAAAATGTCTGGAAATTTATCAAGCAAAACGGTTTTTTTGGCATGATTATACCGAAGAAATTTGGTGGCCTCGGCTTTTCAGCACTGGCCCATTCTACCATTGTTATGAAAATAGCCAGCCGAAGTGTGACTGCAGCAGTAACCATTATGGTTCCCAACTCACTCGGTCCTGCTGAACTGATACTTCAATATGGAACAGAAAAACAGCAAAATCATTACCTGCCGCGGCTTGCCAGGGGTGAAGAGATCCCCTGCTTTGCATTGACCGGCCCGGAAGCCGGTAGTGATGCCAGTTCCATGCCGGACACGGGAATCATCTGCAAATCGGATTACAACGGAGAAAAGGATATTCTGGGAGTCAGATTAAACTGGGATAAACGCTATATTACTTTAGGCCCGGTCGCGACACTTCTCGGACTCGCATTCCATATGTATGATCCTGATGGCCTGATAGGGGATCAAAAGGATATTGGCATCACACTGGCGCTGATACCGACTACGATTGAAGGCATAGAAATAGGTCATCGACACTTCCCTCTCAATATTGCTTTCCAGAATGGCCCAAACCGTGGCAAGGATGTATTTATACCGATGGATATGTTAATCGGTGGACAGCAGCGCGCAGGTGAGGGATGGAAAATGCTGATGGAATGCCTGGCAACGGGTCGGTCTATTTCTTTACCGGCACTCAGCGCGGGAGCAGGTAAACTTGTCAGCCGGGCAACCGGGGCCTATTCGCGTATCCGCAAGCAATTCAATATGCCGATAGGAAAATTCGAGGGTGTCGAGGAGGCACTCGCCAGAATTGCCGGTTTTACCTACCAGATGGATGCAGTTCGTCAGGTCACAGCCATTGCAGTTGATGAAGGTGAAAAACCTTCCGTTCTTTCTGCCATAGCCAAGTATAATCTGACAGAAAAGATGCGCACGGTTGTAAATGATGCCATGGACATACAGGGTGGTTCTGCCATTTGCATGGGTCCCAGAAATATCCTTGGGCGAATCTACCAGTCCATACCCATCAGTATTACCGTTGAAGGTGCCAACATACTTACACGCAGCATGATCATCTTCGGGCAAGGCGTAATTCGCTGTCATCCCTATATACTGGATATTATGAATTCTACCAGAATCGATAACACCGGCCTGGCCATGAAAAAATTTGATCGACTGTTGTTCCGGCAGATTCGATTTGTCTGCAGTAACGTCGCACGAACACTGTTTACCGGACTAACCTGTGGACGCCTGATACGCACACCGGAAAATGGCCCGGAAAAATACTACTACCAGCAGATTTCGAGGATGAGTTCTGCATTCGCGCTGTTGGTGGATACCTTCATGCTGACCCTGGGGGCACAATTAAAGCGCAAGGAAAAGGTGTCTGGAAGACTGGCCGATATCCTGAGTGAATTATATATTTCCTCTGCTGTCCTGAAACACTATAAAAACCAGGGATCTCACCCGCAAGACCTGCCCTTGCTACGATGGTCATGTGACACGTCATTGAACAATATCAAACGCAGCATAGAGGATTTACTGGGCAATTTTCCGATTAAGCCGCTGGCCTGGTTACTGAAACGACTCATATTCCCGGTGGGGTCCCCTTACCCGCCTGCAACTGATAAAACAGGGGGCGAAATAGCACGCATGCTACTGGAACCCTGCCCTTCGAGATTTCGCCTGACCCAGGATATCTATATACCACATAATACGGATGATCCTCTGGGCCGTATCGAATCGGCACTGTCAAGGGTTATTGCCGCTGAACCCGTGGAGGCCTATATTCATGAGGGGATCAAAAAAGGTCTACTGGAAAAATCCCCGCATAATACGTTACTGGAACGTGCTGTAATCCAGAGAATCATTACCCCGGAGCAAGCAGAAATTATCAAGGCCGCTCAATATGCCCGACACGATGTCATTATGGTGGACGAATTCTCGGCCGACTTCAAAAAACACTTTGACCCGGTTACAGAACCCCTGAAGGAAGACGTACCACCCGTAACAACCACGCAGGAAAACGCATCGTGAGGTCAGCATGAAGACGGCAAAAAAAGCATACCAGGGTAAAAGTATTTATATTATCGATGGTAGCAGAACACCCCTGTTGAAATCGAAAGCCACACCTGACAGCTTTAGTGCGTCTGACCTCGCCGTTGCTGCTGCCCGAAACCTCCTGCTCCGTCAGAATTTCAATATCAAGGACATTGATGAAGTTGTCTTCGGTTGTGTTATGCCGGGCCCGGATGAGGTAAATATCGGGCGGGTTATTGCACTCCGGCTGGGTTGTGATGTCACCACAACAGCGTATACCGTGCAGAGAAACTGTGCTTCAGGCATGCAGGCACTGGACAGTGCAGCACAGACTATCAGTCTGGGTCGTGCCGACCTGGTTCTGGCAGGCGGCACAGAATCCATGAGCCTTGCCCCGGTACTCTTTAGTCAGGCCATGGTAGTCTGGCTTTCAGCATGGAGTCGGGCCAGAAAGTTTTCAGGGAAAATGAAAGCACTCAGCAAATTCAGGCCGGCCTATCTTACCCCGATCATTGGATTATTACGTGGGTTATCGGATCCGGTTGTCGGGTTATCCATGGGCCAGACTGCCGAAAAACTGGCGCACCGCTTTGATATCAGCCGTCAACAAATGGATGAATATGCACTGCAAAGCCACCTGCGTCTGGCGCAGGCCCATGATGAAAACCGCTTTGATGGTGAAATCGTCGCCCTCTACGACAAAAATGGAAGACACTATGTTACCGATACCGGATTGCGAAGAGACAGTTCACTCGAACAGCTGGCAAAACTCAGACCGGTTTTCGATAAAAAATTCGGCCATGTAACAGCGGGGAACAGTGCGCAAATAACAGACGGGGCTGCATGCCTGATTCTGGCCAGTGAGGCCGCCGTGAAAAAACATAAGCTCAAACCCATAGGCAAGATAAGGGATACTCAATGGGCCGGCCTGGATCCTTCACAGATGGGCCTGGGCCCTGTACATGCCATGACGCCGATCATGAAACGTAACAAGCTGGACATAAGTGATATAGACTACTGGGAGCTTAACGAAGCCTTTGCAGCACAGGTTCTGGCCTGTCAGAAGGCATGGAATGACAAGGACTATTGCATATCCGGGCTTGGCCTTAAGGAACCCGTGGGCCTTATACCGATGGATAAACTGAATGTCGATGGCGGTGGTATCAGTATTGGCCACCCGGTTGGTACCAGCGGTGCACGGATTGTCCTGCACTTGCTGCGAACCATGCAACAGCGTGAAGGATCCCTTGGAATGGCAACACTGTGTATTGGTGGTGGTCAGGGGGGAGCCATGTTGATAGAAAAACTTGAAGGTGAGCAGGATGACGAATAAAACATTCCATCACTGGAAGAAGGTTGTAGATGAAGACAACATCGCCTGGTTACACCTGGACAGGGAAAATGCTAACGCCAATACACTTTCATCCGAAGTGATGAAGGAGTTTGAGCAACTGCTTGAGCAGCTTGAGCAGCATGTATACAAAGGTGTAGTTATTCTTTCTGACAAGAAAAGTGGCTTTATCGCAGGTGCAGATGTCAATGAATTCCTTGATATGACAGATGAAGACAAGGCCTTTGAATATGTGGAATATTGCCAGTCATTATTTAATCGACTCGAACAACTTCCTTGCCCGACAGTCGCCCTGATTAATGGCTTTTGTATGGGCGGCGGCACCGAGATGGTGCTTGCATGTAATTACCGTATCGCTGAAGATGAATTAAAAACACGCATTGGCTTACCTGAAATAAACCTGGGTATCCACCCGGGTTTTGGCGGGGTTGTGCGCTCGACCCGGTTGCTGAGCCCACTGGCAGCAATGGACATGATGCTGACAGGCAGACCATTGAGTGCAAGGGCGGCACTTCGTATCGGACTGGTAAACTACGTTGTGCCCGACAGGCACATGGTAAATGCAGCGCGTAAAACAATCCTTCACAGACCCAGGCCCGTTAAAGCGGGGATGATTAAAAAATTATTGTCTCATCGGATTATTCGTCCACTCATTGCGCAGCAGATGCGCAAGCGTGTCATGAAAAGAGCCTCGAAAGCACACTACCCTGCACCGTATGCACTGATAGAGTTGTGGGAAAAATATGCCGGTTCATCACAAATGATGCAACAGGAGGCGCGATCAATATCAAAATTGATTGGCACAGACACTGCACAAAATCTGATACATGTTTTCTTCCTGCAAAATGGCATGAAAGAGACAGGGAAAGAGTCACCCTTCAAGGCAAGACATGTTCATGTTATTGGAGCAGGTATAATGGGTGGCGACATTGCTTGCTGGTGTGCGCTGAAAGGACTGACTGTAACCCTTCAGGACCAGTCACCGGAAAGGATCGCACCCGCCATTAAACGCGCTGCCAGGTTGTTCCGGAAAAAACTGAAAATAAGACATCGGGTCACCGCTGCTATGGACAGGCTGATACCGGATCCCGACGGTTATGGCCTGAAAAATGCTGATGTCATCATTGAGGCCATTTTCGAAGATCTGAAAACCAAGCAGGAATTGTTTAAAAAGATAGAGTCCGCCGCAAAGCCGGATGCCCTCTTTTGCACCAATACCTCCAGTATACCCCTGAATGAGCTGGGTAGTGTGCTGGAAAACCCGTCCAGGCTTGTTGGCCTGCATTTCTTTAACCCGGTTGAAAAAATGCAGTTGATTGAAATTGTTCATGACAAAGACACGAATGAACAGGTCACCAGGGATGCATCATCCTTTGCAACCCAAATCGGGAAGTTGCCACTCAAGGTAAAAAGTAGCCCCGGCTTCCTGGTTAACCGGGTACTGATGCCTTACCTGCTCGAGGCGGCCTTTATGGTACAGGAAGGAATTTCCCCCACCTTGATCGACAAGGCTGCACTGGATTTTGGTATGCCAATGGGTCCCGTTGAACTGGCCGACAAGGTTGGGCTGGATATCTGTCTTTCTGTTGCAGAGATTCTCACCAGCAGGTTAGGTGGAGAAATACCTGATATTTTACATGATCGTGTCTCATCCGGTAACCTGGGCATCAAAACTGATCGAGGGTTCTACGAATACCGGAAAGGAAAGCCCGTAAAGGTTAAAGCGGAGGGACAGAGTATTACAATAATTACGATACAGGACAGACTCGTTTTTCGCCTGATGAATGAAGCGGTAACATGCCTGCGTGAAGGTGTGGTCGACGGTGAAGAAATGCTGGATGCCGGTATTATATTTGGCACCGGTTTTGCCCCTTTTACGGGAGGTCCACTGAAATATCTGCACACACTCAAACTGGAATCGCAGAAAAAACGTTTTGAAGAACTGAACAGTAAATACGGAGGCAGATTTGTCATGGATAAGGGCTGGGAAAAATTACTCTGTTAAAAACGGGAATTATATGAAAACAGATTATATTAACCTGGAATCTGTCAATAGTTTACGCGAATTATTCAGGGTAAGGGCAAAACGCTCTCCAGAGGACATCGCATACCATTATTTTTCAAAAAAAACGGCTGAGTGGAACAGTATCAGCTGGCAGGAGTGTGATGTACAGATCACAATCTGGGCCAATGCGCTCAGGGCAGAGAACCTGCAGCCGGGTGAACGTGTCGCCATACTTGTCAAGAATTCCCTCGAATGGATATTCTTCGAACAGGCCAGCTTCGATTGCGGATTGACAGTGGTACCTCTTTATATAGAGGACAGAGGTGAAAATCTGGCCTACATCATGCAGGATGCAGAAGTAAGGTGTTTGATAATCGGAACCGGTTCACACTGGAATAATATTCAACCAGTACTGGACCAGCTCGATGCAGTAAAAAGAATTATCAGTGTAGAGCAAATAAGCACTTCTACAAGTGATCCACGCTTGATCTTTTTGCCGGAATGGCTGGATCAGAAAGCCGATAATGGTCATTCCACCCCGGTAGATCGCCATGATCTTGCCAGCATTGTTTACACCTCAGGCACAACGGGCAAGCCCAAGGGTGTCATGCTTAGCCACGAGAACATAATGCAAAATGCCTGGGCAGGTATTCATTGTGTGGATATATTCCCTGATGACCTGTTTCTGTCTTTTTTACCACTGTCACACATGCTTGAAAGAACCGTCGGGTATTATATGCCTGTGATGAGTGGTGCCAGGGTGAGTTTTGCACGCTCGATTGCAGAACTTGCTGAAGACTTCATTACCCAAAACCCGAGTGTACTGATTACCGTACCGCGTATATATGAGCGTGTTTACCTGAAAATAAATGAAGCCCTTGAGCATAAAAGCAAGCCCATCAGAAGCCTGTTCGAATATGCACTGGAAACAGGCTGGCAACACTTTCAGTACACGCAAAAACAGCGGGGGTGGAACAGTCGCTTCCTGCTGCTTCCTTTTCTTGACTTACTGTTTTTCAGAAAGATACGCAATAAGTTCGGCACACGTTTCCGTTTTGCCATATGCGGCGGAGCCCCGCTGGAATTCGATGTGGCACGAATGTTTATCTCGATGGGCACTATCCTTTCACAGGGGTATGGCCTGACAGAATACAGCCCGGTTATCAGCTGGAACCGGCTTGATAACAACGACCCGCGCAGTGTCGGTGAGCCTTTGCCCGGCGTCGATATCAAGGTAGGTGATAACCAGGAACTGCTGGTCAAAGGAAAAAGTATCATGCAGGGATACTGGAAAAATGAGGTTGCAACAAGAGAAATTATAGATGAAGATGGCTGGCTGCATACCGGCGACAAGGTCAGTCTGGTCAATAATAAAATTTATATTACAGGTAGAATCAAGGACATTATTGTACTTTCTACCGGTGAGAAAATATCTCCTGTAGAAATAGAACAACAAATCATACTGGACCCCCTGTTTGAGAATGTTATCGTCATCGGTGAAAAAAGACCTTTCCTTGGTGCACTGGTCGTCCTCAATCAGAAGATCTGCAATGAACAGACAGGAAAGAACCAGGACCTGACAAAGGTACTACTGGAACATATTCAGGGCAGGATGAGCAACTTCCCCGGGTATGCGAGAATTCATAATGTAGCCGTTAGCCCGGAACCCTGGACCATTGATAATGGATTGCTGACTCCCACCCTCAAGACACGAAGAGAATTTATCATTGAACGAAACAGGGATCTGATCGAAGAGATGTACAGAGGACATTAAGCAGGTTTTATCCTGTAAACAGGCGATTGAAATTTTCAGTTGTGATTTCGGCCACTTCTTCAAAAGAGAGACTGCGTAGCGCCGCTATTTTTTCGGCAACGTGCAAAACATACGCCGGTTCATTGGGTTTTCCCCTGAATGGCATCGGTGCCAGGTAAGGAGAATCTGTTTCAACCAGGATTCTGTCCAGTGGTACTTTTCTGGCTACATCCCTCAGCGATTCTGCACTGTTAAATGTCACTATTCCTGAAAAGGAAATGTAGAAACCAAGGTCCAGCGCCCGTTTTGCTGTTTTCCAGTCTTCAGCAAAACAATGCATAACACCACCCGCTTCTTCTGCCTGTTCATTTTCCATGATAGTCAATGTATCTTCCCTGGCATTGCGGCTATGGATAATAAGCGGCTTACCGGTCTGTCTGGATGCCTCGATATGCACACGAAAGCGATCGCGTTGCCAGTCCAGATCGCCGTCAGAACGAAAGTAGTCGAGGCCGGTTTCACCAATGGCAATGACTTTTTCGTCCTGTGCCAACTTTACCAGGCCTTCTACCGTGGGTTCTTCGCACTCACTTTGGTTCGGGTGTACACCAACCGATACCGATACCTCTGGGTATGGCCTGACCAGCTCCAGCATGGCGGGATATGCCTCGAGATCGATCGAAACACACAACAGTTGTCCGACATTATTTTCTTTTGCCTTTTTTAGTGCAACATCCAGATCACCATCATATTTTGACAGATCAAGACGATCGAGATGGCAATGGGAATCAACCAGGTACGGGCGTTTGTTCATGGAAACGAATTATAGAGGATTATGATGTTTTATTAAATGCAGGTTTGGTAGTGTTTCCACCTGAATGAATACAGGGAAGGCATTTTCTACTGTGTTTTACCCTTTATCCCGCTACATCGTATGAGTCGGCCGATCAGCTGTCAGGGCACCCGCCAGGTATGTTTCAATCTTGTTACGTGCGCCGCCGTTGTCCTGATTACTGAACTGCACACCGATACCGGAGGCCCTGTTACCCTGGGCACCTTTTGGTGTAATCCAGACGATGGTCCCTGCTACCGGCAGTTTTTCAGATTCATCCATCAGCGTTAACAGCATGAAAACCTCATCCCCCAATTGATAGTTTTTATTCGTGGGGATAAACAGCCCGCCATTCTTTACAAACGGCATGTAGGCCGCATAAAGCGCACTTTTATCCTTGATTGTCAGGGAAAGAATGCCCTGTCTTCCACCGAGTCCACCTGGTTTTTTCATGTCCTTACCTTGTCTTTATCCAAGTAATAAAAAGATCTTCCAATAGTAGCTGCACATTCACCTGTGTAGTCATTTGTTGCACACCGGACTGGCATTTATCAAGAAATTTAAACAGATTCTTCAAGTCTAACTGCTTGGCCAGAGGTTGCAAGTGTTCGCTACTGTCGTTATTAATCAGCCGGTCCATGCCAACTGCTGATTTCAGTCGAATCAGATCCATCACCCATGTCATCATCCAGTGGATACAATATTCCGGGTGCTTCTTCTTCCATATATCGGCCATTTCCAGTGGATTCTGAATACCCTGCTTTAATCCCGTGAATTCTTTTATGAACACCCCCCGGTCTTCCAGCCTGCCCTCGTTAATACAGGCCAGTGCCTCCAGGGGCGCACCTTGCGCCAGACCCAGTAAAAGAGGGAAGTCGCTATTAACATGATGATTTTTCAGCCATTCTTTTGAAATTTCAAAATCAGGGGCCTGAAAAACCACCTTCTGGCAACGGCTGCGTATCGTGGCTGGAAGGGCACCAGGTCTGGAACAGACCAGCATGATGACGGTATTGCTTCCGGGTTCCTCGAGGGTCTTCAAAAGGCCGTTGGCCGCATTGATGTTCATGGCCCCGGCGGGGTTAATAATGGCGACACGATAGCCACCCAATTGTGGCTTTCCCGCCATGACATCACACAGTTTCCGAATCTGGTCGATTTTAATGGTCTTGCTGTCCTCTTCAGGTGTGACAACATGCATATCAGGGTGTGTTCCTGCCTTGAGTAGCAGGCATCCCTTACACTGGCCACATGAATGGCCCTGCTCATCTGGTTGCCGGCATTGAAGCATACTGGCAACATGCCTGGAAAATTCAAACTTGCCCAGCCCGTTAGGGCCAGCCAGCAGGAGGGAATGTGGTATGTTGCCCCGCCTGTACCTTTGGTACACCAGATTCCACTGTTGTTTCTGCCACGGGTATATGCTCATTATTATCTATAATAAAAACAGTAAGTAATCATCTTTAGTTAAAGTATATTATCATATAAATTCATCGAGTACTTTATGGAGTTGCTGGCGAACCTCCTCCAGGCTGACACTGGCATCGACTACACGATAACGGCCCGGTTCCTTACGTGTGCGCTCCAGATAACCCTGCCGGACCCGTTCGAAAAATTCTATCTGCTCTTTCTCGAAACGGTCAGGCTCACTCCTTTCCCCTGCCCTTTTCATACCGGTTTCAACCGGCAAATCCAGAAAGATGGTCAAATCAGGCCTGAGTGTCCCCTGTACCCAATTCTCCAGAATGGCTATTTTCTCCGTCGGGATCCCTCGCCCGGCCCCCTGATAGGCGTATGTGGCATCGGTAAAACGGTCACAAAGGACTGTCACACCCTGTTCAAGGGCAGGTATGATTTTATTGTTTAAATGCTCGGCCCTGGCCGCAAACACCAGTAATAACTCGGTGTCTGGAGACATACCATCGTACTCATGCCCAAGCAGGATCTCCCTTATGTTTTCTGACAAGGGGGTGCCTCCAGGCTCACGGGTTTGCAATACCTCCAGACCGGCGTTGACCAGGTAGTCATTTATGAAGCCAAGGTTGGTTGTTTTACCTGCCCCTTCTGAACCTTCAAGTGTTATAAACTGTCCACGCATGTTTTACCTGTTATTGAATTTACTTTTTATCGGCAACCGGGCGGGATGAGAAAGTCCTCGTCCTGTCACCTTTCAACTGATAGCGTATCACAGCTTCATTGTGTTCCTTCAGTGTTTTTGAAAAATGATGTTTGCCATTTCCCATGGAGACAAAATACAATGTTTCCCCTTTAGCAGGATGCAGTGCGGCATGTATCGCCTCTGCACCGGGCATGGCGATAGGCGTTGGGGGCAGTCCTTTGCGAGTATAGGTATTGTATGGATTGTCTTCGCGCAGGTGCTTCCTTTTGAGGTTCCCCGTATAACGTTTTCCCAGACCATAGATTACGGTTGGGTCGGTCTGCAACCTGATTTTCCTTTTTAATCTTCTGATGAATACCCCGGCAATCTCTGCATACTCGTTTTTTTGCGCCGTTTCCTTTTCAATAATGGAGGCCAGTATCAGCGCCTCATAGGGCGTCTTTAGTGGCAGACCTGCACTTCTCTTGTCCCATGCTGCATTTAGATAGCGATCCATATGGTGATAGGCACGCTTCAGAAATTCCACGTCGGTCGTGTTGGCCGGGAACCAGTATGTATCCGGAAAAAATCTTCCCTCCGGATTCCCCTGTTGTCCGATGGCCTTCATTATTTCCTGATCCGGTTTAGCTGATATTGTATGCCGCAGTTGTTTGTGACCGTTGACTGAAAACAATAAATCACGAAAGGTCTTGCCCTCGATCAATGTCAATGAGTACTGCTTGACCTTCCCCTTGACAAACTGGTCCAGTAAATCATCGGGGAGTGTCCCTTTATGGATTACATATTCACCCACCTTGATTGATTGGGCAAGACCACGCATTCTGGCCCGCACGACTAAAAAACTGGAGCGGGTCAGTAGTCCTCTTGTAGTCAGCTCCTGTGCAATATGGCGCATGCTGACACCTGGCTTGACTGTATATTCCACAGCATAGCCACTGATCTTCAATGGTGTCGCCAGGAAGCTTTTATACAGGCTGTAGGCATAAAATCCATAGGCAGTCACGACGAGTAATGTCAGTACTGCCAGAAATGACCATTTCTGATCAAGAATTTTTCTCAGGAATTTATTCATATCGGCTAATGTTACTTTCCAGGGAGTTCATGATCATTCTGGTCTGTACAAATGAATCAAATTGTTTATCCAGGTATTTTGCTACCGGAAACACCATGAATATGCTGTTACATACAAACACTTCGTCAGCCTCGATAAACATCGTATGACTGATATCAGATTCCTGTGCAGGCATTCCCAAACCATCTGCAATATCCATTACAATATCACGCATAATTCCACGTATACCGCTTTTTGCAAGAACGGGTGTGTACAGTTTACTGTCGATGAATACGAAGATATTCGAACGGGTACCCTCAATAACCAGGCCGTTATTATCCAGCATCAATCCTTCGGCATAATCCGGTTCTGCCCACTCTCTTTGCGCCATGACCTGCTCCAGACGACACAGGGTTTTAAGGCCCGCCAGTAATCTGTTATCTGTAACAGGGGTAGTGCACTTGTACAAATTAATGCCGTGTGTGTAGTATTCTTCCGGAATTTCGGGCCATCGATGAAATGAAACAATCCTTCTTGTCACACATGTGTCGTCAGGTTTGTAGCCCCTGCCGCCGCTACCCCGGGTCAACATTATTTTTATTATGCCCTTTTCGCTACCCGCTGTTAACTGCGTGCATTCTTCGAATAATTTTCTGCCGTCCGGTTCCTGTAAACCGAGCACCCTGCACCCCTTTACCAGGCGGTCAATGTGACTTTGCCACAATATGGGTCTTCCATTTTGAATTTTTATTGTCTCGAAAAGACCGTCACCATAGGCAAGCCCCCTGTCATCTGCGGGGATGGTGTTCTCACTTTTTCCGTCAATCAATATCATCACTGCTGTCCCGTTAACTTTATGAAGCACATAATAATGTGAGGACATGAAACCGGTAAGCCGGATCAAGACACGCAAAACATGCCATCCATGGCGGCTCGGCTGCCGCATCCGTGCGGTAGCCGGTCTTGATCCGGCTTACCGGTTCCATATCCGGATTGCGGCTTAGCCCGAAACGTACTTGCCGCTTACATTTCAACTGTATTCGTTACATGTTAACGTGACAGTTGTGCAATATCATGATTCTTTCAGGGACAGGGCCATCAGTAAACCACGGGCCTTGGCCCTTGTTTCTGCCAGCTCGCTTTGCGGGTCCGAATCATAGACAATGCCTGCACCGGCACGAATAGAAAGCCCATTATCATCCACCACCAGGGTCCTGATCAAAATATTCAGGT
The DNA here is from genome assembly GCA_011052215.1 of Gammaproteobacteria bacterium. GTDB lineage: Bacteria > Pseudomonadota > Gammaproteobacteria > JAADHQ01 > JAADHQ01 > JAADHQ01. The sequence continues at coordinate 10,829 of DRJK01000183.1, read as the reverse complement.
CCATTGAGCCATCAAGATTAACATAACCAAGCGAACCGGTGTATGCTCCTCTCGGCTGTTCTTCAAGCTCGGCAATTATCTGCATGCATCGTACCTTCGGGCATCCGGTAATGGTCCCGCCCGGAAAGACTGCACGAATGATATCCGCCGGGCTTGTTCCTTCACATAACTCTCCTGAAATATTTGATACGATATGGTGTACATGTGTATAGGATTCCAGTGCCATTAATTCATCAACATCTATGCTGCCGGGTTTACACACCCTCCCCAGGTCATTCCGCTCAAGGTCAATGAGCATAATATGTTCGGCCTGCTCTTTAGGGTGTGCCATTAATTCACTGGATAATCGCTCATCTTCCTCAATGTTTTCAGAGCGGGGCCGTGTGCCTGCGATGGGCCGCGTCTCGATTCTGTTGTGCTTTACACTAACAAGCCTTTCCGGGGATGAGCTGATAATGGTGAAATCAGGCAGGGCAGCAAATGAAGAGAACGGGGCCGGGTTATTTAATCGAAGTTTTCTGTACAGGTTTCGGGCGGAAAATCCTTTTTCAATACCGCCCTTCCAGAGCCGTGACAAATTTACCTGAAAGACATCGCCATCTACTATATATTTTTTTATCCGATCAACTGAATTACGATAAATGGATGCGTCTTCTTCATCAAGATAATCTATTTTTATTGGCTCAGACAGTGCCGGACGCGTGCATTCAACAGACTGAATATCCTTTTCCATATCGGCAATCAGGCCGGTGTGTTCATTTTCTGCAAACACATAAATCTCTGATTTTACATGGTCCAGAATAACAGCTGCAGGGCATCTCACCGCGTATGCCATGGTACAGACATCATCGTTGCCTGGCAGTACAAGACTTTTTTCAATCTCGCCAGCCATCTCGTATGCCAGATAAACAAACCAGCCGCCATGAAACGGGAGTCGGGTATCTTCTACTGATTGCCTTGTTTCATTATTAAACCAGTAGTCAAATGATGACAGGAAATCATGGGACCCATCCATGCAATAGCCGTGTAACTGGCCATCGGATGTCAGTCTTGATGTTTCCCGGGGGAACGCAAATAAAATATCAAATTGTGACTGTGCAGTACCAGATGCAACACTTTCCAGCAGGAAAGGATAACGATCAGGATTGTGTTCGTGCAGTCTGAAAAGATCGATATTGGCAGGCCGGGTACGGTACATACAATAGCCATGAAGGTATGTTAATGATCAGATTTTCCTGAAAATAATTGTACCATTGGTTCCACCAAAACCGAATGAGTTTGACAGGCAGATATTCACTTTCATTTCACGGGCGGTATTGGCTACAAAATCCAGATCGCATTCCGGATCCTGGTTATCCAGGTTAATCGTTGGTGGCACAACCTGATCTCGCAATGTGAGCACACAAAATAATGCCTCAATACCACCGGCCGCGCCCAGCAAGTGCCCTGTCATTGACTTGGTTGAACTGGTAGCAAGCTTGTAGGCATAATCGCCAAAAGTGCCTTTGATGGCCTGGCATTCTGCGGCATCTCCGGCAGGTGTCGATGTGCCATGTGCGTTGATATAGTCAACATCTGTCACATTGATGCCTGCATTACGAATTGCATTGTCCATGCAGCGACTGGCACCCTCCCCGCCGGGGGAAGGATTGGTCATGTGGAAGGCGTCACCGCTCATTCCAAAACCAATCAGTTCTGCATAGATTTTTGCATTGCGTTTTTTTGCGTGTTCGTATTCTTCCAGTACCAGTACACCGGCACCATCACCCAACACAAAACCGTCGCGGTCCCTGTCCCAGGGTCGGCTGGCGGCCTCGGGATCGTCATTACGTGTTGACAGGGCGCGTGCGGCGGCAAACCCGCCCAGCCCGGTGGGCGTGGTTGCCATCTCGGCACCGCCTGCTACCATGATGTCTGCATCACCATAGGAAATAATCCTGCCGGCCTCACCTATATTGTGTGTTCCGGTCGTACAGGCAGTTACAATGGCAAAATTGGGCCCCTTGAAACCGTATTGAACAGACAGGTTACCCGAGATCATATTGATGATACTTTGCGGAACAAAGAAAGGGGATATTTTTCGTGGGCCCCCTTTCAGAAAATTATCATAGCCCTTTTCTATCGATGAGATACCACCAATGCCAGCACCGATGGCAACACCAATGCGATAGGCATTTTCTTCAGTTACTTCAAAACCGGAGTCTTCTATTGCCTGGCTGGCGGCCGCCATACCATAGTGGATGAAGGGATCCATTTTTTTGACATCTTTGGGTTTGATGTAATCTTTTGCATCGAAACCGATGATCCTTCCACCGAACCGTGATGAAAACTCACTGACATCAAACTCGGTAATACTGGATATACCGCTTTTTCCAGCCAGGATGTTATCCCATGCTTCAGAAACAGAAAGACCAACAGGAGAGATAACACCCAATCCTGTAACGACGACACGCCTCTTTGACAAAATGAATTCCTCTTGGAGAAATAAAGAGGTCGCTCAGCTTGAGCGGCCTTCAGTTATTTTGATCAGGTATGACTGGTTACGTAATCAATAGCCAGCTGGACAGTGGTAATAGTGGCCGATTCCTCATCAGGAATTTCACATTCAAATTCTTCTTCCAGCGCCATGACAAGCTCCACAGTATCCAGAGAGTCGGCTCCCAGGTCATCTACAAAAGATGCGGCGTTAACGACTTGATCCTCATTGACTCCCAGCTGTTCAACGATAATCTTTTTAACGCGTTCTTCTACTGTACTCATGTTTACCTTCCTCTTGTTTTGTTTTTACAGCTATTTCTTGCCCCTGCGGCGGGTATTTTAGTGAAATCGACAACATTATACCAGCTAAATAAGTGCTTTTATTGTAGTTTTGTGTTGTTGAAAAAATACATTAAATATCATTAATAACATATAGTAACAGGATATTTATAATAAATTACATTAAATATTGCAAATATTTATTTATACCCGTCTAGTTCATATACATGCCGCCATTTACATGAATTGTCTCACCAGTGATGTAACCTGCCCCTTCTGATGCCAGAAAAACGACCGCTGAGGCGATCTCGTCTACCGAACCCAACCGGCTCAACGGTATCTGGTTCAGCAGGGCAGATTTCTGATCATCAGGCAGACCACGCGTCATATCAGTGTCAATAAACCCGGGGGCGACGGCATTGACGGTAATGCCCCGGGAACCGACCTCACGGGCCAGGGCCTTGGTAAATCCTATCATACCGGCCTTGGCCGCTGCATAATTGGTCTGCCCGGGATTGCCTGATAATGCAACCACCGATGAAATACTGATAATGCGACCCTTACGGGCCTTCATCATGGCACGCAGGCAGGCCTTGCTAAGACGGTAGACCGAGCTCAGGTTGGTATCAATAATGGAATTCCATTCATCTTCCTTCATGCGCATCAACAGGTTGTCCCGGGTGATGCCCGCATTGTTGACCAGAATGGTGGGAACACCAAATTCAGTTGTTATGGCCTCCAGCACTTGTTTGATGCTGTCCGGCCGGGTTACATCAAGAACCAGACCCTTTCCTTTTATACCCGGATCACCCAGGTAGGTGGTGATGGCGTCGGCACCTGCCGGAGTGGTGGCGGTTCCGATAACCGTCGCGCCTTTATTGCCCAGTTGCGTGGCAATGGCCTTGCCAATACCCCTGCTGGCACCTGTTACCAGTGCTATTTCATCTTCCAGATCCACATTTTTCTCCGAGTGATATTTATCCTGCCTGTTATCCGCCCTGCGCAACAGAGAGTGATTCCGGGTCAAAAACAGGCAAGCCTTTTATGTCTTTATCGATCCGTTTGCATAAACCCACCAGCACTTTTCCCGGCCCGCATTCGATAATTTTATCAACTCCGCCTGTTTTCATGTGCCGGATCGTTTCAACCCATCGAACAGGGTTATATAGTTGCTGTTTCAATACCTGGCGTATTTCACCGGCATCCATGTGTGATTTGACATCCACATTATGAATAACCGGTATGGCTGGGACGCTGATCTCAATGGTTTCAAGTCTTTCAGCCAGTTTCCCGGCGGCAGGCACCATCAACTGGCAATGGGAAGGCACACTGACCGGTAACATCAGGGCCCGTTTTGCGCCGGTTTCTTTCAATACATCAATGGCACGTTGAACGGCTGTCTTTTGTCCGGCAATGACCACCTGACCGGGCGAGTTGAAATTTACTGCCTCAACAATTTCATGCTGCGATGCCTGTTCGCAGGCCCTGATAACACTCTCATCATCAAGGCCGAGTATCGCAGCCATTCCCCCCTCACCTTCAGGTACGGCCTCCTGCATCAATTTACCACGTTCAGAGACCAGCTTGACAGCATCTGCAAACTGTATCGCACCGGCACAGACCAGGGCCGTGTATTCTCCCAGGCTGTGCCCGGCCAGAAATACCGGACGCCCGCCCTGCTTTTCATTCCAGATATTCCATGCGACCACACCGGCCGCCAGCATGGCCGGCTGTGTGATTTCAGTCTTGTTAAGGGTGTCTGCCTCACCATCAGAAACGATTTCCCATAAATCATATTCCAGTGCTTCTGATGCCTGTTGAAAAATATTTCGGGCAGATTCATATTCCTCATAAAAGGCCTTCATCATTCCAATCGACTGTGAACCCTGACCTGGAAATACAATGGCTAGTGACATGGATAGTGACTCTCGAATTATTTAATATTTTATCAACACAGCGCCCCAGGTGAACCCGCCACCAAAGGCCTCAAGTAAAAGTGTTTCACCTCGTTGGATGCGTCCATCCCGAACAGCAGTATTCAGTGCAAGTGGAACCGATGCAGCCGATGTGTTTCCATGTTCGCCAACCGTAACAACGACATTGTCCATTGACATCCCCAGTTTTTTTGCAGTGGCATTGATAATCCTGATGTTGGCCTGATGGGGTATTAACCAGTCTATGTCGCTCTTTTGCATATTATTGGCGTCCAGTGTTTCATCCACAATTCGCCCGAGTGTGTTGACCGCCATCTTGAAAACTTCATTGCCTTTCATTTCGATGAAGGCAGGGTTTTCGTATCCTTCAGAGACACCTGCCGGGACGGTCAGCAAATTTTCATATGCACCATCGGCGTGCAGGTGTGCAGATAAAATACCGGGTTTATCGCTGGCACCAAGAATAATCGCACCTGCGCCATCTCCAAATAATACACATGTTGTCCTGTCTGCCCAGTTTACAATTCTTGAAAGTGTTTCTGCACCAACAACCAGGACATTATTTGCGGCCCCCGTTTGTATAAATTTTTCTGCAATACTCAATGCGTAGATAAAACCGGTACAAACCGCCTGCACATCAAAGGCCGCACCGCCATGGATACCAAGGCGTTGTTGTAACAGGCAGGCGGTACTTGGAAAAATACGGTCAGGCGTTGTTGTGGCCACGATAACCATATCGATATCTTCCGGCCCGAGACCAGCCGTCTCCATTGCCTGTCGTGAGGCTTTTTCTGCAAGATCACAGGTGGTTTCTGAATCTTCAGCAATATGACGTTTTTTTATTCCGGTGCGGTCCTGTATCCATTGGTCAGATGTATCTACCTTTTTTTCCAGGTCCGCATTGGTGACAACATTTTCCGGCAAGTATCCACCCGTACCTGAAATTCTGGCGTTTCTCAATCTTGCTGCCTCTTGATAAGTAATGACTCAAGGTGATTGCTGATTTTTTCAGTAACCGCCTTGCGCGCTTCAATCAGTGCAATGTTAATTGCATTTTCAAATGCAAGTATATCTGCACCACCATGACTTTTTATCACAATACCCCTCAAACCCGCCAGACTGGCACCATTATATTGCCTGGGATCTATCTTTTCCCTGAATGCTTTTAATACGGGTAAAGTCAGCATGCCAACAAAACGTGTCAGGATATTACGGTTGAATTCCTCTTTCATATAGTAGCTAACCATCTTGGCCAGCCCTTCGCTGGCCTTCAATGCAACATTGCCGACAAAGCCGTCACAAACAACAACATCTGCACCGCCCTTGAAAATATCATCGCCCTCAACAAATCCAATGTAATTAAGTTCACTCTCGGAAAGTAACTGTGCCGCTACCTTTACGGTATCATTTCCCTTCGTTTCCTCTTCACCAATATTCAACAGGCCAACACGGGGAGACTCAATATTGTCGATGGCACTGGAAAGAACCGAACCCATAACCGCAAACTGGAAAAGGTGTTCAGAGGTGCTGTCTATGTTTGCGCCGAGATCCAGCACATGTGTATGGCCTTCTATGGTAGGTAATGCAGATATAATGGCCGGGCGGTCAATCCCGGCAAGGGTTTTCAATACGAAACGGCCCGTTGCCATCAGTGCGCCGGTGTTACCTGCACTGACACATGCATCGGCAATGCCGTCTTTTACAAGGTTTATCGAGACCCTGATCGACGAGTCTTTTTTTCCACGTAATGCCTTCGATGGCGGTTCGTCCATTTCCACAACCTGCGATGCATGATGCACTTGCAGGTTATCGCCTTCGGATGCCCCCAGTTTTTGCAGGCGATCTCTCAACTCATCTTCCAGCCCCACAAGCACAAGGCGAACACCTTTGTGATTTTTAAGAAAATTTATCGATGCAGGAAGCACCACTTCCGGGCCAAAATCACCACCCATGGCATCCAGTGCAATGGTGTATTCCGATTTCATAAAATTGTATACGAGTCCATATTAACGACAAAGACCGCAGTGAATCCCTTTATACATTGGAAACGTCTGCAGTCTTTACATGAACAGCAGCGCCACTACAGGCACATACCGGATGTAATTATTTCTTGCCCGCTACGATCTGACGACCACGGTAGTAACCATCCGGACTGACATGATGTCGTATATGCGTTTCACCCGTTTCCTCATTTACAGACAAGGTGGTTGCGGTCAATGAATCATGTGAACGGCGCATACCCCTTGTAGATGGTGTTCGACGACTCTTTTGTACTGCCATGACTGATACTCCCGATATTAACTATCAATATTAAAATCTTTCAGCACCTCAAACGGACCGGGTTTACGATCAGCCTCTGAATCCGGTACTGCTCTTTTATCAAGCAAAAACCCGCTTGCATTACATTCCTCAGGTTTATGCATTTCGACTATGGATAAACCCAGTATGAGTTCATCCTCGATAATATTGATCAGTGCTGCCGGTTCACCGGTAACAATAATTGTATCAATATCATCTGGTATCCCTTCTGTCTGATGCCCGGATGCAACCAGCACCAGCTTAAATAAAACCTCGTGATCCCTCAGTATGGGCTCCATACAGCGCTGGCATGGAATCCGTATCTGCCCTGATGCGCTTCCTTTCATGTATGGCGTGTTATCATCATCCATACCAAAGCTCACCTTTACATCAAAACCGCCTTCATTTCCAGCCAGGTAGTGAGACAGCCGCTGCAAGCGATCAACATTGATTATGCCCTGAAACTCACAGCCTTTTCTGGCAGCCTGTATCAGATCAATGTACTCCGGGATCGCCTCCGACATAAGGCGTGTATATTAGCCGCGAAACCCTTTAGTGTCAAAATTAAATGAACAAAATCCTTGTTTTTTCAATAATATCCTGCACTGGTTTCTTGACATATGGCGCACTTTTGCGTAGATATTTTGATGAGAACTGTCATCTCTTGAACCAGAAAGGAAAAATAGCGGTTTGATCAAAAAAATACTCATTGCCAACCGGGGTGAAATTGCCGTTCGGATCGTACGTGCCTGTTCCGAACTGGGTATTACTTCTGCTGCGATCTACACTGAACCGGACCGCCATTCACTGCATGTCAAAAAGGCCGATGAGGCCTACAATCTGGGGCCTGACTCGCTTGCCGGTTATCTGAATGCACATCGCATCGTTAACCTGGCCGTTGCCACCGGTTGTGATGCACTACACCCAGGCTACGGATTTTTATCGGAAAACCCGCTACTGGCCAGTATCTGTCAAAAACGCAATATCCAGTTTATCGGGCCCGATGCCAGCGTCATCAGGCACATGGGGCACAAAATCGAGGCCCGCAAGTCCATGATAGAGGCCGGTGTACCGGTCATACCCGGTAGTGAAGGAAACCTGAAGGGTGTTGACGAGGCCCTCGAGCTGGCATCCCGTATCGGCTACCCGGTCATGCTGAAGGCCACCTCCGGGGGTGGAGGACGGGGTATTCGGCGCTGCAATCATATCGAAGACCTAAAGAAAAACTATGACCGGGTGTTGTCCGAGGCGACAAAGGCCTTTGGAAGTGCCGATATATTCATGGAAAAATGCGTCGTTGACCCCAAACATATCGAGGTACAGATACTGGCCGACAAACACGGCAACGTCATCCACCTGTTTGAACGCGACTGTTCTATCCAGCGCCGGCACCAGAAACTCATTGAAATTGCCCCATCCCCCCAGTTAAGCCCGGAGCAGCGGGATTATATTGGTGCCCTGGCCGTAAAGGCCGCCAAATCAACAGATTATACAAATGCCGGTACGGTTGAGTTCCTGATGGATGAGGATGACCAGTTTTTTTTCATGGAAATGAATACCCGATTACAGGTCGAACATACCATCACTGAACAGATTACCGGTATAGATATCGTCAAGGAACAGGTCAGGATTGCCGCAGGCCTGCCATTGAGTTACACGCAGGACGAGGTTGTGCACAATGGCTATGCCATGGAATTCCGCATCAATGCCGAAGATCCACAGAATGATTTTTTGCCCAGTTTCGGGCGTATCACCCGTTACCTGTCGGCCGGAGGCCCCGGGGTACGAACCGACGGGGCCATTTATACAGGTTATGACATACCGCCCTACTATGATTCGATGTGCGCCAAGCTGATCGTGTGGGCACAGGAGTGGGACGAGCTGCTCTGTCGTGGTACCCGTGCCTTGAAGGATATTGTTGTCTACGGTGTAAAAACCACGATACCCTATCATCTTGAGATACTGAAAAATCCATTATTCCGCTCTGCGGAATTCAATACCGGGTTTGTCGAGGCTCATCCGGAACTGGTCAACTACGTCAAGCATAATCCACCCGGTCGCATGGCCGCGGTGATTGCCGCCGCTGTTTCAGCACACATGGGGCTGTAACCGGGGGTCTGTCATATTTCAGGTGTTTGCAGTGAGAAAAGACCGTTTTGGGTCATATTTTTCAATTATTTGAGGTGAACGGTCGGCCCTTTTAAAGAAAATAATCGGAAAATCTGGCCAAAACGGCTTTTTCGCAGTAGATTTATCCTGAGTTGGACAGACTCCCGGTATTGATTTGGACTTAAAAACAAGGAATGATTCACAAATGCCCAAGATCGAAATCACAGACACTATACTTCGCGATGCGCACCAATGCCTGATTGCAACACGCATGCGAACAGAGGATATGCTGCCTATTTGCAGCAAGCTGGATTCTGTCGGTTTTTGGTCACTGGAGGCATGGGGTGGTGCCACATTTGATGCCTGCGTCCGTTTTCTCAAGGAAGACCCCTGGGAAAGACTGCGGAAGTTACGCAAAGCCCTGCCCAACACACGCATCCAGATGTTATTACGAGGCCAAAACCTGCTGGGTTACCGTCATTACTCTGATGATGTTGTCCGGGCCTTCGTAAAATTGTCTGCCAGCAATGGCGTCGACGTATTCCGTATCTTCGACGCCATGAACGACCTGCGCAACCTGAAGGTTGCAATCGAGGCTACTTGTGAAGCCGGCAAGCATGCACAAGGGGCAATCAGCTACACAACGAGCCCGGTGCATAACATTGCGGCCTTTGTTGAAATGGCGAAGAGACTCCAGGAAATGGGTTGCCACAGTATTGTCATCAAGGACATGGCAGGCCTGCTCACACCGACCATCACCGAGGAACTGGTCAAGGGTCTGGTTAATGTTGTTGATGTTCCTTTGCAATTACATTCACATGCGACATCGGGCATGGCGGACATGTGCCAGCTCAAGGCAATTGAAAATGGTTGCACACATATCGACACAGCCATTTCATCTTTCTCAAATGGTGCCAGCCACCCACCCACCGAAACCATGGTGGCCGCATTACGTGACACAGACTACGATACAACTCTCAACCTTGAGCTGTTGCAGGAAATCGGTATGTACTTCCACGAAGTACGTAAAAAATACCATCAGTTTGAAAGTGAGTTCGCCGGTCTGGATACACGTGTACAGGTTAACCAGGTACCGGGCGGCATGATATCCAACCTGTATTCACAGTTACGTGAACAGGGTGCGTTACCCCATATGAACGAGGTACTCACTGAAATCCCGAAGGTCAGGGAAGATCTCGGTTACCCGCCACTGGTCACACCCACATCACAGATTATCGGTACACAGGCCGTATTGAATGTACTGACCGGTGAACGCTACAAAACGATTACAAACGAAGTAAAACTTTACCTGCAAGGTCGATATGGTAAGGCCCCCGGCTCAATCAACCCGGTGGTCAGGCAGCAGGCCATTGGCAATGAAGAGGTTATCGACTGCCGTCCTGCTGATTTACTTGATAATGAAATGGGCAGGCTGACAAATGAAATAGGTGAAATCGCCAAATGTGAAGAAGACGTTTTAATCTATGCCATGTTCCCGGAAATCGGCCGGGAGTTTTTGCAGGCGCGTGAAAATAATAACCTCGTACCGGAACCTCTCGAACCACCACAAGCCTCTAACGGCCCTGGTAACCCTGCCCCGGTGGAATTTAATGTTACGCTGCACGGCGAGACGTACCATATCAAGGTAACCGGCACCGGACACAAAAATAGCGAAACACGACCATTCTATGTCAGTGTCGACGGGATGCCGGAAGAAATACTGGTTGAAAC
>DRJK01000182.1 GCA_011052215.1 Gammaproteobacteria bacterium | reverse complement strand
GGGCTGGCTGAGCGGTTGAAAGCACTGGTCTTGAAAACCAGCGTGGGTTTGTAGCCCACCGTGAGTTCGAATCTCACGCCCTCCGCCATATTATTATGTTAACTACTTGATAAGTAATAGTATAATATTACTTATCAAGTAGTAACTCCACATTTAACTCACCAGTTTGTTTTCTTAACGCCCATGATTTTTGTCATTATTATCAACGTGTAATCAGTAAATAACTAAAAGCTCAGGATAGTGCCCATATCCCAATGATATATACTATTTCAGCAAGGCACATCAAATCATAGATAAATTGCCTGCTTCCCACCCCGCCACTGGCGACAGGGTGCATATTCTGTCGAACGTGAACACCGATTCTGGTGATTGCGTTTTTGTATATAATTCTTATTGAAAGCTAAAAGCTATTTGGTGACCTCACTTTTTACCGATTTGATCATTCGCATAATCTCGTCATTTGTCTTTACTGGAACAAGCAATATATGTGGATTTTTATTAGCAAAAACTCGAAATACCTCATCTGCAAATGCCTGGCCGATATAATCAACGCCATTGAAATCAAGTAATACAGTTTTAAACATTTCAACCCTACATAGTATGCGCTTGGCTTGAGATCTTGAAACCAGTCTTTCACCTTCATAGAGAGCAAGTTTCACAGGAACCACTGTAGTATTAAATGCGTAGTCTTCATCTTCATTGCCAGAAAAGTCTTCAAACACTGTTTTAAGATTCTTTTGGCTGTCTAGACTAATACGCATAAACACATGGGTACCAGAGTGGGCTTCATCATTATGAAGCAGGTAGTTTTCTGCATCTCCTTCGTCATGAGTAAATATCAAGTCAGAAGAAAATATGTAGAATGTATCAAAGACACGAGAAGTAAAGAATATACCCTGCCCAGTATGATTGTCTGGATCTGTAGTTAACTTACCTTTGCTTAGTTCGAGTATTGATTCTCTTGGTTCTGGCAGTTTCATAATTCGAGCTATATGATTAAAAATACCTTCACCATTATCTGAAATGCGTATTTCAATTTCCTGACGGGTTCTCTCTACACCTATATGTGCATGTGTTCCGCAAGAATGATCTATGGCATTGTTGAGCATTTCTGTGAAGCCGTAATGACAAATATCTTCGATATTTTTCGGCAATCCGTTAAATATAAATCTGAAATTACGTGAATAGACATCACTCTCATGCAATTCTTTAAGTTCAAACACGCCATCCTGTGATCTATGCGAACCTAATCTATATGTGCGAGCACGAGTATTTCCATCCGCAGCTAAATACCCCATTTTTACAAGAGCGGCTAAATGGCTGTGAACTGTTTGCCTCGTTACATTAAAAGTCTCAACAGCGTCATGAATAAGGTGCTGATTTCCTGCCTTAACCGAATTTAGTAGCGAACGCCTAATAAGATCAGCTCGTTTTGTTTTTGCCAGCATCATGAGTTTTTTTGTATGGCTTCAGTGGAATTATTGTAAAGGTAACGTTGGTTTATTGTAAGGGTAATATTGGTTTATTGTAAAGGTTCTATAGGCAATTTGGGGACAGTCGGGACAGATAACTGCAAAAAATTACAATAAAACCCAACAGGTAACCCTTTGATCTAATTATTGAAATATGTTGTAACTTGTTGTGTTTATTAGTATTTATCGGTATTGAAAACCAGCGTGGGTTTGTAGCCCACCGTGAGCTCGAATCTCACGCCCTCCGCCATATCATCGATAAATAATCAAATATATCTATTTATTAACACTTCAAGGCCCTGCAATCTGCAGGGCCTTGCTTGGTTGGGCACAATACGGGGGTGTCTGGAAATAAATCGGGTATTGCATACCATTTTCCAGCGCCTTACGCGATGGTATGATTATCAGGCACCATATAGAAATATAATAGGCAAAAGGTGGAAAAACGGCTCAGGAAGACACGGCCGGGTACCCAGTGTAAATTTGCTATGAAAAGAATCATCTTTAAACTTTCGGCAACCCTGTTCATGTACGTTATGTATATGCCTGCTTACGCGCAACAAAACGGTGTTGCGGGCACTCCCTTACTTGCCTCCGGAGAATCGCTTGCGTATGAAATGGGAAAGACATATCAGTTAGCAAAAAACTGCGGCCAGAACCTGGACAACATTGCGGAACCCAGGGCGGTTATACTATTGCTGAATTACCTTGAAGAAAATGATGTAAAAACAGCCATGAGGCAGTATAAACATTCGCTAGCAAGGGAAAAGGGCAAATCCTGCAACCTTGAAAAAATAGAAATCCATACCTTGATGAATAAAATAGCAAAATTTATGCGTCAGTCGGCTTCCTTTGCCAGGCAGTAAAGCCGGTTGCCCGCGTAACCGGGAAAATCCAGTATTTTATAATAGTTTCCTATAGTTACGGCGCACTGGTGTCTAAATACAGGTAAGTACCGCCATAAAAATAAAGAGGGTCATCTTCAGGGTGGCCTTTTTATTGCATTGAATATCTATCTAATATAAATAAAAACAATATTATATAGAATATATCTATATTTATTCTATTATACCTATGTAAGTTTATGTTAGACATATTAATTAGCAGTTAATAAAATACTAATGTATAATGCGGGCAACATGATGGCAAAACAGACTGTGCAAAAGACTTATTTATTTACTTCCATATTATTGTTGATGGTACTGAACAGTACTGTCAAGGCTGATTATTCAGCGGTTAATTCTGAACACTGGGATAGCCGTTATGATGAGATGTTCCGGAAATATTCAGGCCGCTACTTTGGCCCGCATTTTGACTGGCGCTGGTTCAAGGCCCAGGCGATAGCTGAATCCGGATTGCAAAAAGGGGCGATGAGCCCGTCGGGTGCCCGCGGTTTGATGCAGATATTGCCCTCCACCTACCAGGAAATCAAACAGACCAAACCCTATATTGGAAATATTAATGATCCATCCTGGAATATTGCAGCGGGTATATTCTATCTCAGGAATCTGTTCAGGCGGTGGCAGGGAAGACCGGATAAAGAACGCCTCTATCTGGCGCTGGCCAGTTACAATGCAGGGTATTATCGAATTTTAAAGGCCTTCAGGAGAGTAAAGGGCACTGACAAGAAATGGACCGATATCAAAATGCACATTCCAGGTGAAACGAGGGAATATGTGGAAAGAATACGCCGCCTGATGAATGATAAACGCACCTTGCGTATGGCAAGAATGGATACTATTCAGCCTTGATGTCTGGTGCGGTCAGTCCAGCAGGATTGGTGGCGGGCATGATCAGTGAGTCAAATACCCAGGCCAACCGTTCTTTCCCCGGTATGTAGACCTGTACCCAGCGTTTATTACGTGAGATAGCGACTATTCGGGTATTGTTATCGAGCACATACAATACAGCACTTTTAACCGACGGTTTGCTGCGGGTGTTTGCCTTCTGGACCTTGATACGGACACTTTTTCCAACCAGCTTCCATTGTTCTGTTCCCCACTTTGATGTGATTGATGCCATCTGTGCAGGGTTCTGTTTTAACAGATAGGCGAGCATGTTACGGGCATCGCTGTGGCCTTGCATGGCGGCAACCTGAAAGAAGGTAGAGGCCGCAGGTATGTCCGGACGCACTGATTCATCGCCATGATAGAGCAGCAAGCCGAGTGTAAAGGAGGCCTCTGTATGCCCCTGGAGTGCTGCTTTTTGCCAGAGGCCCCGGGCCTTGATGTTATCAATAGCAAGGCCATAACCATTGTGGTACATCCACCCCAGATTGAATTGAGCCGTTGCATTGTCGGCATCTGACATGGGCTTCCAGATACAGTAGGCAATGGCATAGTTACCTTCACGCATGAAGGAGAGGGCTTTTTCTGCTTGTTCCATGTCTGTGGTGGTATTTTTCTTCTGGCCTGGTTTTGCTGGAATTTTTGCCGCTGTTTTATTAATGGAGGCAGGGTTTGATGTGTCTGGTTGGCCGGCATTCATGTGCGGGTGGTCAGAATACGGTGATCCGTCGGGACCCGGTTGCCGGGCAGGCTGGTTGTCTGCTACGGCCATCGAACTTATAAATAACAGGCAGACAGTGATGGCAGGGGATAATCGCATCACGGGAGTATACCAAAAAGTTGCTAAACCCACATTAAGCAAACGGGATTGTGTTATTTCGGGTCAGAGTCACTGCTGATGTCCCGTTAGTTTTATGAAGCACATATAGATGTGAGGACATGGAACCGGCAAGCCTGATCAAGACCGTCTGCCGCACGGATGCGGCAGCCGAGCCGCCATGGATGGCATGTTTTGCGTGTCTTGATCCGGCTTGCCGGTTCCATGTCCGGATTGCGGGCTAGCCCGAAACGCACTTGCCGCTTACATTTCAACTGTATTCGTTACATGTTAACGGGACAGTCACGGGTCAGAGTAAAAACCCTGTTCTCTCCGAAATGGTAGCAGGCTACAGTGTATCTAGATAACAATATCCCTGCCCACCTTACCTGTATCTAACACACACCTATACCTTCACTAACATGGCTAATGTGTCGTATTCCGGTTAATGCGACAAAATTTATTACGAATATATAAATGTAATATGACAGAAAGGCTAGTAGAATATCGTCGAAGTCTCTTTCTTGTTTGTAACGCATGTGACGCTGGCAGGATGGCAGGTTCTATGCTGGCCAGGCATGCAATCGGGGGGAGGCATCGATGAGTATCAAGTGCTTCCGGTCAACGTGTGAATGCGTGGCTGAAGCATAACATTTCGTAAATGCACCTCTTGCGAAATCGGGTTAATCGATCATGCCGAGGTGATTATTGGAGGATGTAACGATGAGTAGAATCATAAGAGATGCAAGCCTTGTTTTTTTGATGTCACTGTTTATTCTTGGAAATACAAATGTCTATGCCGGGGATAAAACGCTTCATAAAGTGGTAATCCAGGTTAGTACTGATGATCCAAGAACCCAGAAAATAGCATTGAATAATGCCGTAAACCTGCAAAAGCTTTATGGTATGGATAACGTCAAAATCGAGATTGTTGCCTATGGCCCTGGTCTTGGGTTGTTGACGAAAAAAAGCAAACAACCTGATCGGGTGAAAAGTTTGGCCATGCAGGAAATAACCTTTAGTGCATGCCAGAATACAATGAATAAAGTGAAGAGAAAAACCGGAAAGCTTCCCGTTCTTCTTGAAGGTGTCAAAACCGTCAATGCCGGTGTTGCCCGTATTATTGAATTGCAGGAACATGGGTACGCATACATCAGGCCATAGAAACCGGGCTGGATATTCGGGGTCAGAGTAAAACCCTTAATAGTCCTGCTGGCAGTACATTAGTGGCCGCCACCGTGCCCCCCGCCGTGTCCACCGCCCCGGTGGGCACCGCTACTGCCAATGCCACCGGCGTGTGCCTGCCCGCTGTTATGAATGCTGCTGCCGATAATTCCTGTGTGAGACGGGCCATTATGATTTGCTATATGGGGGGCGCTATATGATGCCGCACCTGTTCCGTTATGAGCAATGTTGTTCATTCCATGGTTTACGGGCTGCGCACCTCTCGATCCATCATGTCGGCCTCCAGCGATCGTAGAATGCTGGCTGTTGTGACCAATATGGTTACTGCCGGAATGCACTGTTCTGTGTCGGGCACTACCTGATGCATGAATAGCATCATCGGTATCTGTCCCGTGGTGTTGAGAAAAGTGAGCCGTGCCGTTGCCGTGATGTTGGGATGAATGGTTGCCTGAGTAGTGACCGTTATGGGGGATATATCCACCATGATGGACGTTTTCTTGATCATGCCCGGCCCCTGAGTAATGCCCAAACCAGGTGTAGGGGTAGCTCATGTATCCGAAAGAATAAGGGCTTCCATAGTAGTATGGCGTGTAATAATAGCTCGGGTAAGTGGTCACGCGGTAAGTCGTTACCGGGGAATCCGGGGTGACATCCGTATATGTTTTCGGGCTGATATCTTCATATGTTGTCGGGGTGATATTTTCGGCCGGGGTTTGCACCGTGGCTTCCTGCGACAACAGGTAGCTGATTATCTCCTTGCTGACACCACTCAAAAGCAGTTTGTCGATTGCCCTGGCATCCAGAATAAACCCTAACTCACGGTGGTCAAGAAATAACAGTATGGTCCGGTCAGAGAGCCCACGTTCGTTTAAGAGTACTATATCGTCGAGACGGACTTTTAAATGGCCGGCCGTTGCATTTGCAAGCATAGCCAATCCGAGTAATCCTGCTAGATACCGGTGCTTCATGGCTGCTCCGTCAAATGAGAACCACTGATCAAAAAATCGTGCGGCACGGTGATCGCCAGACGTAGCAGATGTTGTTGCTGCCGTCGCGGTAGCAACTGGACTGCATCCACCAGCTGTGCCGACTCCATTTCACTCGATTTTTTCCATTGTTTGTACAGGGCTTTTAATACCTCTCCTTCGTGAAGGTCAGAAAGTCGATCCGGGGCTACCCGGTTAATGACGATGGACCAATAGTCGGACAACAGATCGCTCCAATAGGCGGCAAGCAAGACCGGTGTCACGGTGCGGCCACTGCGCCGCTGGTAGGCGCGAGCATCCGAATGCGATACCTTCAGGATAATCACAGGCCTGTCCGCATTGCGGCCATAAAACATAACCTGGTTATTTGTCATTGCAGAGCCCGGGAGAAAAGTACCTTCACCCGCCAATGCGGCCCACTTCAGTCGTTTTACTACGGCGTTAGCCCGGGCCACTACCGACGGAAACGCCCCCTCGTCCCGTAATACCAGCAACCGGACCCCCGCCATGTTAACAGCACTGTGGTGGTGGCGACCAGACCCCGTCTCCTGGAATGACCCATAATCAAAGCGTCCCACGGCAACGGTTTTTCCGGGCGTCGCAAAAGACGTTACTGCACTTGCTCGAGTGCTGTTAACAGGGGCGGGCCCGTTATGGTTGTGAGCGGTTGCCGCAGCGTGGGATGGAGCTGAAGAACCTGACGCCGGTCTGGCATCCGTTTTTTCATGAGTGCCCTTTAACATAGCCTGAATGACTGACTCGGAAAGTCCCAGTTCCTTCAGGTGAACGATGTCTTTTGCCTCCAGTTCGAAGGCAGAGTCGGTAGCCTGGATCAGGGCCATGATATCCTGGTCACTGTAGTTTTTCTGACTAAGCTGAATGACGTCGTAGATGCTGAGTGCATAAGCCAGTACCGGCATCACAAGTAACGGGACGGCCGCGATAATGAGCCTGCGAATAACGGGCACTATAGTCATGATTACCTCACGCCTGCCTGCAGCAATCCACCGGGATTGAATCGGCGGGGTAGTGGCATCCGGGCATTTTAAGCACTGTCTGATCTGACCCGTTGCAGCACGTTTAGTTCCTGACCCTTCAGAAGCTGCGAGGGCAACGGGGTATAAGGTCTCCCTGCGCCCGGTCGACTTGAGCAAGTGCCATTCAACACTATCTCATGTATGGAAAACAGTACCGGGTTGTTACGGGTTGAAGACATCATCAGGGAAGGCGATATGCACAATACGTCGACATGCATGCCCTGTACTCAGGTGTGATGACCCTGTTTTATGTTACATTGTCCATATGGTGAAACAGATTGCGCCGACGACCGCGGACATCAACAAGAAGTGTCCCGCACCTGGGTTAACAGCCAGGCGGAAAGATCATTTTGGCATGGTTGCCTGGGAATTTGAATGCAACTTTGCAGAAGAGGTTTCTCTTGAATCAGGCAAGATAGCCATTCACTGCTCGGAGCTCGCGGGTAAATGTTGTGTGGATAATGGCATGGATTATTTTGTCAATTCTCCGCAGATATCACCCCTGAAGAGTTTTCTCGAGACATCAATGAAGTATTTCAATCGGTAACCCCGTACAGAATTTGTTAATGAGTCTTCAACTTTTGCAAATTTGATTTAAGTCAATGACACTTCTGATTCGTTTTTATATAATCGGCCATGACTGCGGATGAGCCGGAATGAACAGCAAAATAATACACATACTTGAATACCCCTGCGCATTGATCCATGACGATATCATGCTGGCAGGGTGTGAACACAGCGGCAAATACAATGATAATGAATATCATTGTGAGTACTGCCCTGACAGTAAATCATGCACCTGGATCAACATCGTCAATGTTTCAGATTCGCAGACTTATACAAACAAGGAATTTACAGAGCATCTGGAGTACGCACTCGACAGGATGATAGCTTATGTAAGCGTACTCGAACACAACATCTTTACCTGTCCATGCAATACCTGCTCATGGATACAGGAAGCGATGTTGGCCCTTGAAAAACTCTCTACACGCCAGTAATAATACCCTTTAATATTGTTTTTTATCCTTTGTTTTATTTGATAATCACTGGCTGATTTTTGTGATGTATCAGGGTGCCTGATGAAAATATTTTTCTGCCGGTTTTTTCCGACAGGGTGCCATAAAACCATAATATTTGTATACCTGAAAATCATGAAGTGACTGTTCAACGGTGACGCCTGGTCAACCAAAAAAACCACGGACCGGCTTTTTACATGGCACCTTAAAATTAAAGTAAACAATAAGAATTATTCTATAACTATATGTATTTAAATATATAAAATATCACTGCTGTCCCGTTAACTTTATGAAACACATATAGATGTGAGGACATGGAACCGGTAAGCCGGATCAAGACCGTCTGCCGCACGGACGCGGCAGCCGAGCCGCCATGGATGGCATGTTTTGCGTATCTTGACCCGGCTTACCGGTTTCATGTCCGGATTGCGGGTTAGCCCGAAACACACTTGCTGCTTACATTTCAACTATATTCGTTACAGGTTAACGGGACAGTCGTGATAAAATATTTTTTATTTCACGGAATTTCAGTTGAAACAAGATGCACCTGAAAAAAACAATATGGTGTGAAAATACGGATTCTTGATAGAATGATATGATTGATTTACAAAGATAATAACAATACCTAAACAGTTGTCCGGGGAGATTAAATGATAAAGGTTATGCTGGTCGATGACCATGAGTTGGTACGAGCCGGTATCAAGCGCTTACTGGAAGATACGGATAATATCGAGGTCGTGGATGAGGCCGATTGTGGTGAATCTGCCATTCAAAAGGTACGTCTGGTCAAACCTGATGTTATATTAATGGACGTTAACATGCCCGGGATAGGCGGACTGGAGGCCACCCGCAAGATCCTGCAGATTGATGCCGGTATCAAGGTTATCGTGGTTACCGTTCATGCGGGAGAGCCTTATCCCACTCGCTTGCTTGAGGCAGGTGCATCCGGTTACCTGACAAAGGATTGTGGTCAGTTGGAAATTATTAATGCCATCCTGGCCGTCAGTTCGGGTGAGCGCTACATTGGTACCGATATCGCGCAAAAGCTGGCGTTGTCGTTGATGCCTGGCGCGAATAAATCGCCATTTGATAACCTTTCGCAACGGGAAATGCAAGTCATGTTGATGGTGACACAGGGCCAGAATTTGCAGGAAATTTCAGACCGGCTTTGCTTGAGCCCTAAAACAATCAGCACTTACCGTCATCGACTATTTGAAAAGCTGGACGTCGATAATGACGTTGAACTGACACGTCTGGCTATTCGACATGGAATGATTGAAAATGGCCTGAACGCCTGAAACCGTTTGTTACCTGTCTAACGCAAGGTGCGTTACAAAACAACATAAGGACTATGTATGCCTGAAGCGCGAATCCGCGCCCCCGAATTACCCGATACCCTTGAGTGGATAAATACGGAGCCTGTCAGGTTGTCAGACTTGCGAGGCAAAATCGTATTGCTGAATTTCTGGACATCCGGCTGTGTTAATTGCATGCACATGCAAGAGGACTTGCGTGACCTTCTGAATACATATCGAGACAATCTGGTTGTCATTGGAATACACACGCCAAAATTTCCGCACGATAACAACAGGGGAACTGTGCACAAGTCGGTAAATCGACAGCATATCAAACATCCTGTGGCGCATGATCCGATCAGCAGGGTATGGAAAAAATATGCCATCAAGGCATGGCCTTCAATCGTATTTATAGATGCAGAAGGTTATGTTGTAGGCAGTTTGCGGGGAGAGGGACGTCGGCGGCAAATTGATGATCTGATACAGAAATACATCGGTATTGCGCAACAAAAGAAAATCCTTAATCTGGATCAGGTCAGCGTATATGCAACGCCGGAACCGGCAGGTGTGCTGAATTTTCCTGGCAGGGTTCTGGCGACCGGGACCCATCTGTATATCAGTGACAGTGGACACAACAGGATTATTCAGGCCAATCACCATGGCCGTGTAACACAGATATTCGGATCAGGAACTGCCGGATTGCTGGACGGTGTTGGCGCATATGCAGCGTTTGATAATCCACAGGGCCTGGCAATGGAAAATGATTTTTTGTTTGTTGCCGATATGGGTAACCATGCAATCAGAAGTATCAACACACAAAATGCCGAGATTATTACCCTGGCTGGAAATGGTGAAATGCAATATACGGCAGAAAGGGTATTTGCAGATCCATTGCAGACACGTTTAAATTCACCCCGGGACCTTTGTTATAATCATGGTGTGCTTTTTATTTCAATGACCGGGCAACACCAGATATGGAGAATGGAGTTGACGGCAAACGAGCTGAGTGTGTTTACGGGCTCGGGCAAGGAGAACCTGATTGACGGCAAGCCCGGAGAGGCATCACTGGCCCAGCCCTCGGGCATGGCCATGGGGGAGTATTGTATCTACATCACTGATGCGGAAACATCATCAATACGGCTTGTCAGGTTGCCGGATGGTCAGATCTCGACGTTGATCGGTGCCGGCCGGCTTGAGCATGGTGATATCAATGGTGGCTGGGCACATGCCCGTCTGCAACACCCGCTGGACATTGTGTTTGATCAGCAGCCCGGTCTTATATACATTGCCGATACCTATAATAATAAAGTCAAGGTCATGGACCTGCAAAGCAAGGGGATACGCAGTATTGAGACCGGCAAGGGGCTTGACGAGCCCGGCGGGATCAGCCTGTACAATAACCAGCTATGGATAGCAAATACCAACGCCCATGAGATACGAAAAGTTAATTTAACGACCAACACAGTTGAGGTAATCGAGCTTAATGAGCCAGAATTTGATTTTTGACGTGAATTGCCGACAATGTCTGCGACTGGCAACATTTCTGGATGACCTCCGATCAGAGCACCCGGGTTACCATAACCGGCCGGTTGAACCATTTGGTGTAAAGAATGCAAAACTGTTGATAGTAGGCCTGGCACCGGGCATGCATGGCGCGAATGCAACAGGACGGCCCTTTACCGGTGATCATGCCGGCATCCTCCTTTATGAAACGCTTTATAAAAACGGCTTGTCAAACAAGCCGGAGTCCATTGCGCGTAGCGATGGTTTAAAACTGATAAATTGCCGCATTACCAATGCTGTAAAATGCCTGCCACCGCAAAATAAACCGGTTGGAAGTGAAATCAATACCTGTAATCAGTTCCTGAGAGAAGAACTGATGACCCTGAAGCCGGGTTCGGTTATTCTTGCACTGGGTACCATTGCCCACAATGCAGTCATTCGTGCATTTGGTGAAAAATTATCAGCATTCAAATTCGGTCATGAAAATTTGCATAAACTGAATAATCTGACCTTGATCGATTCATATCACTGTAGCCGTTATAATACCCAGACCAAGCGACTTACGGAAAAAATGTTTAATAATGTCTTTAAAAAGGCAAAAAAAATCATGGCTGAATAGTGCGGATTCATTGATTCACTGAAATGCTTTGTGAATTCCCCCATCCTTCCAGGACGACCCCACGGAAGTGAAATCAGTAGTGAAAGCCGATTGGGGCAAGGGGTGGCGATTTAATACGGCGTAGCAGATAAACAGGGATATACTTAACCCATGCCCGATCAAGTCGAAGAAAAATCCTTTGATTCCATTGAATTCCTGAAAACACTGACACATCTTCCCGGTGTCTACAGATTTGTCGACAAGGCGGATGAAGTTCTCTATGTCGGCAAGGCCAAAAACCTGAAGAAAAGGGTGGCCAGCTATTTCCGTAAAACAGGGCTTGGCAATAAAACCAGGGTATTGATGGAACAGTTAGACCACGTCGATGTTACGGTCACGCATACCGAAGCCGAGGCACTGATACTCGAAAACAATCTGATAAAAAAACACCGTCCACGCTACAATATCCTGTTGCGGGATGATAAAAGCTATCCCTATGTTTACCTGTCGACCGAAGAGGAATTTCCGCGCCTGGCATTTCACCGTGGTGCGCGCCGCCTGCCAGGGCGATATTTCGGGCCATACCCGGACGTCGGTGCGGTTCGTGAAAGCCTTAACCTTCTGCAAAAAGTTTTTCCGGTACGCCAGTGTGAAGACAGTTTCTATAGAAATCGTTCGCGGCCCTGCCTGCAATACCAGATAAAACGCTGTACCGCACCCTGTGTGGGTTTAATTGATCATGAAAATTATATGCGTGATGTACGTCATGCCATCCTGTTCCTGGATGGCAAGAGTACCGAGATTGCAGATGAGTTGATCAAACAAATGGAAGAGGCATCAGCAAGGCAGGATTATGAACAGGCCGTTCTCTACCGTGACCAGATCCGTAGTCTGAAAAAAATGCAGGAGCGCCAGTATGTCGAAGGAGAGCATGGCAACCTGGATGTTGTCGCCTGCTATACCGAAGGGGGGGTGGCCTGCGTCCAGGTTTTTTTTATTCGTCAGGGAAGGAATCTGGGCAACAAGTCATTTTTCCCGAAAATACCGGAGAAATTATCGGCCACGGAAGTGCTGGAAAGTTTTATTCCCCGGTATTATCTGGATCGCGATGTCCCGGAAGAAATACTCATCAGCCATCCCCTTAAACAGCCTGATTTACTGCAAACCGTCCTTGCAGAAAACAGTGGGCATGTCTGTTATATCAAGGACAAGGTCAGGTCAGAGCGCAGACGATGGGTGAAAATGGCCAGGCATAATGCCGAAAATTCACTCAAGTCGCGTCTGGCAAGTCAGCAAGGCGTACTTAAACGGCTGGAAGCACTTCAGGATGAGTTATCATTAGACCAGATGCCGGCAAGGATGGAATGTTTTGATATCAGTCACACGATGGGAGAGGCCACCGTGGCATCCTGCGTGGTATTTGATATTAATGGCCCGCTTAAAAGCGACTACAGGCGATTCAATATTGAAAACATCACCCCGGGCGATGACTATGCCGCGATGAATCAGGCACTGACACGCCGATATACCCGGGTAATAAAGGGTGAGGGTAAACTGCCGGATCTGCTGGTTATCGATGGTGGTAAGGGGCAGATCCACCAGGCCGAAGACGTTTTGTCGGAATTACAGATCGAAGGCGTCAGCATATTGGGCATTGCCAAGGGACCTGGACGAAAACCTGGCCTGGAAACCCTGTTCTTGTCGTCACAGGGTGAGCCTATTATACTGCCTGAAAGCTCGGGTGCCCTGCATCTGTTACAGCAGATTCGTGACGAGGCCCACCGGTTTGCAATTACCGGCCATCGCCAGAGGCGGGCAAAAAAAAGAACAACATCCGTACTGGAAACCATCCCCGGGATGGGCCCCAAACGCAGGCAAAACCTGCTAAAGCAGTTCGGGGGATTACAGGAAATAGAGAAGGCCGGAATAGAGGATCTTGCCAGTGTAGACGGGATCAGCCCGCGACTGGCACAAAAGATCTATGATGTCTTTCATACAGACCAGGGATAATACTGCTGTCCCGTTAACCTATAATAACTATAGTTGAAACGTAAACGGCAAGTCCGTTTTGAGCTAAACAGAGCATTCCGGACATGAAACCGGCATGGCCAAATCAAGACACGCAAAAGATGCCATCCATGGCCGCTCGGCTGCCGCATCGCTGCGGCAGACGGTCTTGATTTGGCCATGCCGGTTCCATGTCCTTACATCTATACTCACTTCAAAAGTTAACAGGACAGCAGTGCAGGGATAACATGAAATTAAATTTTCCAACAATATTGACTCTCTCAAGGATAGCGGTAATCCCGGTCTTTATCGTGATCTATTACCTGCCGGTCGACTGGTCTAACGTGGTCTGCACAGCGCTATTCATTCTGGCCGCTGTAACCGACTGGTTTGACGGGTATATTGCCCGGAAGTACAAGTTGGCTTCCCGCTTCGGGGCATTTCTGGATCCGGTGGCGGATAAGCTGATGGTGGCGGTTGTGTTGATACTGCTCGTAGACCGCAACCCCACGAACCTCCCGGGCCTGTTACTGGCAATCCCGGCGGTTATTATTGTCGGCCGCGAAATAACCATTTCTGCTTTACGTGAATGGATGGCCGAGCTCGGCGAAAGAGGCAAGGTGTCGGTATCCTATGTTGGCAAGGTTAAAACGGCTGCACAATTATTTGCATTGCCGTTTATGATTCACCGGGATCCGCTCTGGGGTATTCCAGTGGCCGAAACAGGCCTGCTTTTGCTTTACGTGGCTGCTGCCCTGACGCTTTGGTCCATGTTTTTGTATATCAAGGGAGCCTGGCCGGTGATGAAGGATAATATTGAACAATAAGCAGTTTTTCTTGACACTTTGACCTCAAACATTACAATAGCCTCTCTTTCGAGGATGGATACTGCGGGAATAGCTCAGCTGGTAGAGCACAACCTTGCCAAGGTTGGGGTCGCGAGTTCGAATCTCGTTTCCCGCTCCAGATTCATATAAAAGCCTCGGTCTGCTGGCCGGGGTTTTTTGGTTTGAAATGACTACAATAATATAGAATATGGCCGAGTGGCAGAGTGGCTATGCAGCGGATTGCAAATCCGTGGACCTCGGTTCGACTCCGGGCTCGGCCTCCATATTTTCAGCTGTTTGACCGCCGATGGTTACAAATAAGCCCAGGTGGCGAAATTGGTAGACGCAAGGGACTTAAAATCCCTCGGTGGAAACACCGTGCCGGTTCGATTCCGGCCCTGGGCACCATCTTTAAAATCAATAACTTACATACCATCGTTAATATTTTATTTAACTAGTGGTCTAACAACTTAGTATTGATGGATAGAGTGATTTCAATTTAATTCGCGCATCGCTGGTGGTAAATCGCCAGTTCACTCGAACTTCGTCTTCATTGCGTGTTTTCTGCCATACATTGATTTCATTTCTTAGTGTCTGTTGATCTTCTATGCGACGATCTAGACGCTGTCGAGCCATGACGCCAATTTCAATCTCTGCCATATCCAGCCAACTGCCATGCTTCGGCGTGTAATGTATCTCCAATCGCTCGGCTATTCGTCGAGCTTCGCCAGGTTCAAAGGCTTAGAGACAATATGGCTTTTTAGATCTGGTAATATAAATATACCTATACAGGTATATTTGACTTTTATATCTTTACAGTTATAATTTGCATATATATCTGTATAGTTATATTTTGTATTTTATAACCTATTGAAGAACATGAGGCAGCCATGATACCTATCACCTCACCTGAAACACTGGGCAAGGTCCTACGGAGATACAGGAGGGATCTCGGTTTAACGCAGAGCGAGGCAGGCAGGAAATTTAACCTTTCTCAGAAAACTGTCTCCAATATCGAGTCAGGGCTTCCCGGCGTCCAGCTTGGTACGCTGTTTAAACTCATGTCGGCGCTCCGCCTGGAGATGCAGCTGGAATCCAGGGAGAAGCCATCAAAAGATGAGGCGCTTTGGTAATGGCATCACTGTTTGTTTACATGAATGGCTATGAGGTCGGTGAGTATATTCAGCGGGCGAGCGGTGCTCAGGAGTTTGTCTATAGTAGCTCATGGCTCGAACGCAGGGCCGCAGTTCCCCTGTCTCTTTCATTGCCGTTAACTGAAAAAATACATAAGGGTGACAAGGTATATAACTACTTTGACAATCTATTGCCCGACAACAGTGATATACGAAATCGGATTCAGGCCCGGTTTGGTGTAAAAACCAACCAGCCCTTCGATTTGCTAGCGAGCATAGGAGTAGATTGTGTTGGTGCTATTCAGCTCATGAGCGGGCAGGCTGATGTTGATGTTAAAAAAATCAATAGCACACCTCTTTCTGAAAAAGAAATCGCTGATATCCTGAGGAATTACAAGACACTGCCACTAGGCATGTCGAAGGATCAGGATTTCAGGATATCCATTGCTGGTGCCCAGGAGAAAACCGCCTTCCTATGGCATGACGACCAATGGCAACGCCCGAAAAACATTACGCCAACATCCCATATCTTCAAGTTACCCATTGGAAAACTCGAACATAGCGGCATTGATTTATCTGACAGCATTGAAAATGAATGGTTGTGTCTGGAAATACTGAGAGCATTTGGATTGCCCGTACCTGCTGTCAATATTGAAACATTTGAAGATATGAAGGTGCTCATTGTTGAGCGTTTTGACCGCGAACTATCTCAAGATAAAACATGGATTATTCGACATCCTCAGGAAGATATGTGTCAAGCGAGTGGCTTTGCACCCGCATTGAAATATGAAAGCGATGGCGGGCCAGGAATCGCCACTATCATGGAACTACTCAAGTCTTCAATATATCCAGAAGATGATCGCAGACAATTCATGCAAACTGTTTTTCTATTCTGTTTGCTCGGTGCAATCGATGGTCATGCCAAGAATTTTAGTATATTCCTGAAACAAGGTGGCCGGTTTGAATTGACACCAATTTATGATGTTATCTCTGCCTATCCACTCGCGGCAAAACACCAGATTGAATTAAGAAAAATGAAAATGGCGATGGCCTTGCACGGGAAGAACACACACTATGCCTGGCATGAAATTATGTCGCGACACTGGTTTTCTGAGTCTAAGAAAGTCGATTTCACTGCATCAGAAATGCAGGCGATTATTGATCAAACACTCAGGGTTCTTGATACTGTCATTAACGATGTTTCGTCTCGTCTTCCATCCGGTTTTCCAGGGGATATATCGACAACCATATTTGATGGCATGAGAAAGGCTGCCGGTAAATTCCAGCAGCAGAATAGGGGACGTACCACGGTTATGGATTGTTAAGGCAGATTTGT
>DRJK01000181.1 GCA_011052215.1 Gammaproteobacteria bacterium | reverse complement strand
ATTCATCGAAGCATCTCTGAAATAGACAAGGCTGACTGGAACCGGCTTGCAGGAACCTGTTATCCATTCATGCGCCATGAGTTTCTGCTGGCGCTTGAACAAAACAAATGCACCGGTAAAACCTATGGCTGGTTACCCAGGCACATGGCAGTTTATGAAGGTGGAAACATTGCCGGGGTCTTGCCTCTGTATGAAAAAGACAATTCCTATGGGGAATTCGTTTTTGATTCATCATGGGCCGATGCCTACCATCGGCATGGTATCCCCTATTATCCCAAGTGGGTGGTTGCGGCACCCTACACACCGGCAACAGGCCCACGAATCCTTGTTGACCCTGACAGGGATTGGCAGGAAGTTTCTACATGCCTGGTCGAGAATGTACTCAGCACCCGGAAAACAAGTGAGCCCTCATCGATTCATTTTCTGTTTACAACGGAAAAAGAGAGCGCCCTCCTGGAACAACATGGTTTCTTGCGCAGAACCGGCTGCCAATTCCACTGGCATAACCATGAGTACCGGGATTTTCAGGATTTTCTGGCGACCTTTACTGCAAAAAAAAGAAAGAATGTAAAACAGGAGCGGGGTTACGCCAGTCAGACGGGTGTTGAAATTGATATCATCAGGGGCGAGAACGCAACAGATGAACAACTTCAATATGCACATCACTTTTACCGGAAAACCTTTGATGAAAAATGGGGAACAGCGACCCTCAGTCCGGGTTTCTTTATGCAAATTGCTGAAACCATGGGCGAACAGCTATTGCTGATTATGGCCAGACGCAACGGTCAATATGTGGCCGGCGCTATTTTTTTCCTGGGTGATGACACCCTTTACGGGCGCCATTGGGGATGCATAGAGACACATTCTCATTTATATTTTGAACTGTGTTTTTATCAGGGAATCGATTACTGTATCCGCCACAAACTCAAACGCTTTGAGCCCGGCGCGCAGGGAGAACATAAAATCAGTCGGGGATTTCTGCCCACCCCTACCTGGTCTGTACACTGGATCAGGCATCCTGAATTCAGACAGGCCATTAAACACTTTCTGCAACACGAAACGGAAGGGATGACACACTACCTTGCTGAAAAACATTCACACTCACCCTATAAATTACAGACACCCCGGGAGCCTGTCCGGGAATAAACAGCCAGCTTTGAAGAAATCATTTTGGCCATTTCCCCGTTCATGGTAACTTCTGACGGTTTATCTGTTTCCTGAAACCGGCTCATAATGGTATTCTTTACCGTAACACCATTCAGTGTTATCAATAGTGGGTTAAATACTTGCCAGTATGCGAACAGTTATTCATTATCACGGATCAGTTTCATGCCCGCCCCGTTTCTGATAGAAAGTGGTTCAGATGATTATTCCTTCCCCGATGTCAACCTGGCCCTGAGGGAACCGGACGGTTTGCTGGCAATCGGCGGTGATCTTTCACAGGAAAGAATCCTGAGCGCATACCGGTCAGGTATTTTTCCCTGGTATTCGGAGGGCCAGCCCTTGTTATGGTGGTCGCCGGATCCCCGCCCGGTTTTATTCCCGGAAAAATTAAAGATCTCTCGCAGCCTGCGAAAAACAATTAACAGGAACCCCTTTAAAATAACCCTGAATGAAGCATTTGAGTCCGTTATCAATGCCTGCTCTTCTGTCAGACGAGAGGGGCAGGATGGAACCTGGATCACTGATAGCATGATTCACTCTTATAGCAACCTCCATCAATCCGGGTACGCTCACTCGGTAGAGGCATGGCAAGATAATAAACTGGTGGGAGGATTATATGGAATTGCGATCGGTGAGGTTTTTTTCGGAGAGTCCATGTTCAGCCTTGTCACAGATGCTTCAAAGGTTGCTTTTGTCTATTTTATAGAACACCTGACACAAAAAGGGTTTCGTCTGATTGACTGCCAGGTTTACACTTCACACCTGGAAAGCCTGGGTGCCGAACAGATTCCAAGAAAAAGGTTTATACGTTTACTTGATGACTTGTGTACAAAAGCCGCTCACGATCCTTTTTAATTAATGATATAACGGCAACACACCAATTCTCTTATCAATATCCTCCAGCATGGATTGATAGAAAATACTGTCCAGGTCCTGATAATAATAATCAAAATCGGCTTTACTGATACCCTCTGGAAGTCCGCTGATATCAGGGAAGAACACCTCCTCCTGAAGCTTTCTTTCAAGCAATGCCCCCAACCGGGCCTCTTCAGGCCTGCTTAAAACAAATTCTGCAAACCTTAGCCCGGCACGATCTGCTGCAAGGTCTACAAAACTGAAGCCGCTACCCTGACTTCTGGTATCCAGCAACTCCTTGAATTCACCGACAACAAAAGGAATACCATTGTCAGAAAGAACTTTCAGACCAGCCGAAATGACAAAATGTAGCATAAGGTCATTTCTGCCGGCCAGTAAAACCCTGTGCCCCGCTTCACAATTTTTCAGATCCGGTGTTTTTACCCGACCAACAATGGTTTCAAAGCGGTCACTGCCAAAATAAATACTCATTGCCAATATGGCGGCACGATACTCATTTTCCGGATCTGCTGAATTACCGGTACGTTCTCTAACCATCTGAAACAGGACAGGGATATAGCCCGCCAGTGATCTTTTTTCCTGATGATTTAATGACTGATCAAATTGACAAAGTTTTCTGAAATAATATCTAACATGAACAGGATCGCCGCCAAAGTTCAGCTCCTTACGCACATAACGCACCCGCCCCCAGAATGCTTCAAGTTTCTTCTTCAGGCCGGAAATTGGATGAAAAACAACCTCCAGGGTATTATTGTTGACACCGATTTTTTCCAGCGAGGCAAGAAATTTACTACCCAGGCCATTTCCTAATACATAATTCAGAACAATCTCTGCAATTTTTATGGCCGTGTCCCCTTCCAGGGATATTTTTCCCAACCTGACATCAAGTAATTCCAGCCCGCCCATGGATGGTAAAATGATAAAACTGGTATTGATATAGTCACCAAAGGGATTTTCGGGAATGTACAGGCTTAATGCGACATAAACACCAAGGCTGGATATGTTGATGCGTCCTTTCATCCTCCCGGAACCACGCGAAGCCAGTGTGAGCAGATGGTTGAGTTCCTTTTCACTTGCAGAAAACCTTTCAGTTTCTTTTTGTGAAAACATACTGACCAGCAATCGTTTTGCCAGCGCCCTGGTACTTTCAGCCGTTTCAGGATCAACACTTTTTGTTTCAGTTGCAACTAATGGGTAATCGCCAGATAACTGATACAGGAGATACACGGGGGAAAATACACCAATTGCCATGAGTACAAATAACAGTACCAGAAACAGTTTTTTTCGTGATCGGGATTTTTTCATTGCTAACTATTCCAGACCTGACAGGGAATCACAGGTTACCAGGCTTGTTGAGCCAACAGTATTCTACATTTATTTTGCCGGTAGTTGCCATGTCAATCACTGAATTTAACCCTGAAATATTATATTATAGCCGTATCATGAAAGATCACGACTCCAGTTACGGCAGCCCCGCTGACGCGGTGCGCCTGTCCTTTTATGCTACACCGGAACATACCTGTAGTTATTTCACCGGGCGAAATGCCATTACCCTGTTTGCAGACCCTGATGCTGAACTGGATAACCAGACTTATTCAAAACTTTCACAGTACGGGTTCCGGCGAAGCGGCAAACATATCTACCGCCCTGCGTGTCCCACCTGTAGTGCCTGCATACCAGCCAGAATTCCTGCCGGGAAATTCAAACCCAGGCGTATCCACAGAAGAATATGGAAGGCCAATCAGGATATTGATGTCGATATGACGGGTGCTGAATTCCGCGGGGAACAACATGCGCTTTATCTCAAGTATATCCAGTCACGCCATCCTGACGGGGGTATGAATGACCCGGATCCGGACAAATATATGGAGTTTCTGACTTGTGAGTGGAGCATTACTAAATTTGTTGAATTCCGGCACCGGCAAAAACTGGTCGCCGTTGTTGTGCTTGACGAGTTAAATGACGGCTTATCTGCGGTCTATACATTCTTTGACCCTGACTATCCGAAACGAAGCCTGGGGACGCTGGGAGTCCTCTGGAGTATTGAATTTACACGTGAACTCGGTCTTGATTGGCTTTATCTGGGTTATTTAATCAAGGAATGTCCGAAAATGAATTACAAATCCAATTTCCAGCCTCAACAAAGTTTTATACAGGGGGCATGGGTTTACGAATAAACTACTGTTTTAATTACCATTATTAGATACACATCACATGTTGCTGATTACAATAATAATTAATTTTTCGGGAACACCTTACCGTTAAACAAGGCCAGCCAGATTTGTCGCACTGATACCTACATTTCACCCCCGGTTTGGCGTACAATACGCCGCTGTAAGAAGCAATGTTAGGTAAAGTCTTAATGGCTAAAGAAGAAAATATTGAAATGCAGGGTACAGTTATCGATACCTTGCCAAATACCACGTTTCGAGTCGAACTGGAAAATGGCCATGTCGTCACGGCCCATATATCGGGGAAAATGCGTAAGAATTATATTCGTATACTGACTGGCGACATCGTCACTGTTCAGCTTACACCTTATGACCTGAGCAAGGGCAGAATAGTTTACCGGGCCAGATAAGCCGCCCTGCACTCATCTTCTCAGAGCTGGGTTTCCATTTCTTCCTCTTTTTCATATTCGAGTACCAGTCCGTCTTCACCCACCGTTACCCTGACATGTCCTCCATGAGCAAGCCTGCCGAAAAGTAACTCCTCGGCAAGGGGCTTTTTGATACTTTCGCTAATCAGCCTGGCCATGGGCCTTGCACCCATTTTTGTATCGAACCCCTTTTCTGCCAGCCATTTCATGGCGTCTGAATCAACATCGATCGTAACCTTTTTCTGCTCCAGTTGCGCCTCAAGTTCAATAATAAACTTGTCCACTACGTGTTCGATAACATGCTTGTCCAGAGACTTGAAATGTATAACAGAATCCAGCCGATTCCTGAACTCCGGTGTGAAGACCTTTTTAATTTCTTCCATACCATCACTGGAATGATCCTGTGTTTTAAACCCGATGGATTCCCGGCTGATTCTGTCTGCACCTGCATTGGTCGTCATGACCAGCACAATATTTCTGAAATCGGCGCTTCTGCCATTATTGTCTGTCAGGGCACCATGATCCATTACCTGCAACAACAGGTTAAAGACATCAGGATGCGCCTTTTCAATTTCATCCAGTAACAAAACGGCATGCGGCTGCTTGATAACGGCATCGGTTAGCAGGCCACCCTGATCAAAGCCTACATAACCCGGAGGCGCGCCGATCAAACGGGAAACCGTATGCCTTTCCATGTATTCGGACATATCAAACCGTATCAGCTCGATACCCATTATGATGGCAAGTTGTCGTGTTGCTTCTGTTTTGCCCACACCGGTGGGGCCGGCAAACAGAAAAGAACCTATCGGCCTGTCCTCATTACCCAACCCGGACCGTGACATTTTTATTGCTGAAGAAAGTGCACCAAGGGCATCATCCTGACCATAAACGACCAGCTTCAGATCTCTTTCCAGATTACGCATACAATCGAGATCGGTGGAAGAAACACTTTTGGGTGGTATACGGGCAATTTTTGCCACAATATTTTCAATGTCGTGCACACCAATCATTTTCTTACGTTTTGAAACGGGTTGTAACTGCATGTTGGCACCCGCTTCATCTATAACATCTATCGCCTTGTCGGGTAAATGCCGGTCATTTATATACCGCTCGGACAACTCAACGGCGATGCGCAATGCCTTGGGTGAATATTTAATGTTGTGATGTTCCTCAAACCTGCTTTTCAGACCTTTGAGTATCTTGATGGTGTCTTCAATACCAGGCTCCTCGATATCGATCTTCTGGAAACGTCTGGCAAGTGCCCTGTCTTTCTCAAACACTCCCCTGTATTCCTGGTATGTCGTAGAACCTATACATTTTAATGCCCCGTTTGCGAGCATCGGCTTGATAAGATTGGAGGCATCCATGACACCGCCTGATGCAGAACCGGCCCCGATAATGGTGTGAATTTCATCAATGAACAGTATGGCTCCAGGTTCTTTTTTCAACTGGGACAGGATAGACTTCAGCCTTTTCTCGAAATCACCCCGGTATTTGGTGCCTGCAACAAGGGCTCCCAGATCGAGTGAATAAATAGTGCTCTCTGCCAGTACCCCGGGGACTTGTTCATCGACAATCATTTTGGCCAGCCCTTCTGCTATGGCTGTTTTCCCCACTCCGGCTTCACCCACCAGAATCGGATTATTTTTTCGTCGACGGCAGAGGATCTGGATTATCCTTTCTATTTCTTTCTCGCGCCCGATAAGGGGATCTATTTTCCCCTGCATGGCCATCTTGTTCAGATTTTCCGAGAATAATTCAAGTGGTGACTGAGCGGGTGTTTCTCCTTCTGTTTCCTCTTCGACTATTTCATCATCACTGCTTAAATCATCTTCAGCAATTTTTGAAATTCCGTGTGAAATATAATTTACAATATCCAGACGCGATATATTTTGCTTGTTCAGAAAATAAACTGCCTGTGATTCCTGCTCGCTATATATGGCTATCAGTACATTGGCGCCGGTAACTTCTTCGTGACCGGATGACTGAACATGTAATACAGCCCTCTGCAGTACACGCTGGAACCCCAGCGTGGGTTGTGTTTCCCTTAAATCATTTGCACCTAACAAGGGTGTGGTCTCATCAAGAAAATTCTGTAACTCATTTTTCAATTCCACCAGATCCACACCACATGACCGGAGCACTTCCGCAGCAGTCGGGTTATCAAGCAAGGACAGCAATAAATGCTCAACCGTCATGAACTCATGGCGTTTTTCTCTCGCTTCATTAAATGCCTGGTTCAGGGTAAATTCCAGTTCTTTACTCAGCATATCAACTCACTTTTATCAGGCTGTTTCCATCGCACATAGCAACGGGTGTTGATGGGTTCGTGAATATTCATTAACCAGTGCCACCTTGGTTTCGGCAACGTCGCGCGTAAACACGCCACACAGGCCCTTCCCCTGGGTGTGGACATGTATCATTATCTGCGTTGCCTTTTCACGATTCATTGAAAAGAACCTCTCAAGTATTTGTACAACGAATTCCATAGGGGTGTAATCATCATTATGGATGATTACCTTGTACATGGGAGGTACATTCAGTTTTGACCTGGACTCATCCAGAACCAGGCTATCTTCAGAATTTGTTTTTTCCAGATCACTCATATCGTTAATTCTAATATAACTTTTCAAAATTTCATCATTACCGGGTATTTTAAGCCCTGATTGACAAACATTAAGCCCAATCTGCAAAGATATAACCCTTTATAGCCTTATAATCAACAAGGTTACATCATTTTATTCTTGACTATATTACTGAGACGAATAAGGTGTAACAAGGCGGCATTCAAAAATAATAAAAATAATGCTGACTATGAAATTATGGTGACTCTCCCGGGTAGTTTCAAGTGGTGGGATAACCATATCATTCAAGGCATTTATGCCAAACGCAAGAGCATTGGACAGGAGTATTATGGCAGCTGGAACAGTAAAATGGTTTAGCAACTCTAAAGGGTATGGTTTTATTTTATCCACTGACAAAGATGAAGATATCTTTGCACATTTTTCAGCAATTGAAATGGATGGATATAAAACACTCAAGCAAGGTCAGTCTGTAGAATTCGATGTTACGGAAGGCCCCAAGGGTTTAACGGCAACGAAAATACGTTTGCCGAACTGAGCTGAAAAAAACACCGGATCAGTTGATCCGATGTCTGTTGTTTTGTCCGACACTTTATATTTATAAAGTGTATGTATATGTTTGTCCTACATATTTGATATGATGACATCTCCAAAACCGGAGCAGCTCACCTTTGTCGACCCTGGCATCAGCCTTTCGAGGTCATAGGTGACCTGCCGGCTGGAGATGGCGCCAGAAATCCCCTTTATTATCATATCCGCGGCCTCAACCCAGCCCATATGCCGAAGCATCATTTCTGCCGATAAAACCAGTGAACCCGGGTTAACCTGATTCTTGCCCGCATACTTGGGTGCCGTACCGTGTGTCGCCTCAAACATGGCGACTGAATCAGACAAGTTGGCACCCGGCGCAATACCAATGCCGCCCACCTGGGCCGCCAGGGCATCTGACACATAATCCCCATTCAGGTTGAGTGTGGCAATCACACTGTATTCAGACGGACGAAGTAATATCTGCTGCAGGA
Organism: Gammaproteobacteria bacterium; assembly: GCA_011052215.1. GTDB lineage: Bacteria > Pseudomonadota > Gammaproteobacteria > JAADHQ01 > JAADHQ01 > JAADHQ01. The sequence goes on along the minus strand of DRJK01000181.1, from coordinate 3,954 downwards.
ATGCATCGGCAATAACATCTTTAATGATTATTTCGTTTCCGGTTTTCGGGTTTTTCATCCTGCACCAGGGCCCTTCACCAATCACTTCGGCTGCAAACTCCTCCCTGGCCAGTTCATATCCCCAATCACGAAACCCCCCCTCGGTAAATTTCATGATATTACCCTTATGAACCAGGGTAACCGAATCACGCTGATTGTCTATTGCGTACTGGATGGCGCTTCGAACCAGGCGCTTTGTGCCTTCAGATGATACCGGTTTGATACCTATTCCTGATGTTTCCGGGAAGCGTATCTTTTTTACTCCCATTTCATCCTGTAAAAAACGGATTACTTTCCTGACCTCTGCCGAGCCTGCTTGCCACTCGATCCCCGCATAAATATCTTCAGAGTTTTCCCTGAATATAACCATGTTGGTTTTTTCGGGCTCCTTCAGAGGAGAGGGTGTTCCATCAAAATAACGAATGGGTCTCAAACAAATGTACAAATCCAGCTTCTGACGTATCGCTACATTAAGAGAACTCATTCCGCCACCCACAGGTGTTGTCAGTGGCCCCTTGATCGATACTACAAATTCCTTTGCCGCCTCAAGGGTTTCATCCGGCAGCCAGGATTCCGGTGTACGCCCATACAATTCAAACGCCTTTTCACCGGCAAACATTTCCATCCATTGTATTTCCCGCTCATCTCCATACGCCTTGTTAACAGCCGCATTCACAACTTTTTTCATCACGGGGGTAATATCCACTCCAATGCCGTCACCTTCAATAAACGGTATGATCGGCCGGGCCGGCACACCCAGCGATCCCTCTTTGTTTACAGTTATTTTTTCACCTGAATCCGGCACCTGAATTTTTTCGTAAGACATTAAACTGAAACTCCTGTCATTCTCTGGTTATGCGGGTTGTGTACTGATCTGTCGGGTGGGCAATAATAGCATTATCGGCGGCCGTGTTTCATCTTTTTTAGCCCGCACGGACAGAATTCAGGTGATCTATAATGTTATCTGTAAAATGGCTGCCCTTGTCAGTCTATTGATAAAAACCAGCGCATGGTAAACCACACATGATGATATTTGTTAAATGTCTGCACTTGATTCAGACGGCGTGCGGGGTTCAAGGACATCAGGAAGTGACAAAGTCATTACTGTGAAAATATTTTCCCTGCAATCGCAGCGTTATCAATATCCAGCCTGACAAATCATTCGGGTGAAAGCCCATCCGGATTATAATCCGGATGATTTTGATATAAACAATATCAGACAAGGTACGGAAGACCGCAGCCTACCGTATAGGTATGACCATACCCGTCTTTTGTTCCCCAATGGTCTCAGACGGTTTTCCAAGGTGGAAACCCTGAACACAGTCTACTCCGATATCATTCAGTATTTTCAAAACATCTTCACTTTCGACAAACTCTGCAATTGTCTGCTTACCCATGATATGGGCTATTTCATTCATGGACTTGACCATGGCCAGGTTCAGACTGTTCTTATCCAGATTTTGTACAAACGCACCATCAATCTTTACAAAGTCTGCCGGCAAATCTTTTAGGTAAGCGTATGATGAATAACCGGCCCCGAAATCATCCAGCGCGGTACGGCAGCCCAACCCTCTCAGGAACTGCAAAAAATGTGATGCTTTTTTCATATTTGATATTGCAACACTTTCAGTTATTTCAAATATCAGATTAGCTGGAGAAATATTATACAATGAAAGCGTATCCTCTATTTCATTCGCAATACTGAAATCACCGATAGACTGAGAGGACAGATTGATAGAAAAAATAACGTTGACTCCCTTCTTCTGATATTCTGACAATAAGCGAATTGACTTGTTAATAACCCATAAATCAATCTGCTTCATCAGGTCAAAACGTTCGGCTGATGGCATGAATCCGTATGGGAGTATGAGCTCACCCTTGTCTCCCTCCATACGCAGTAATACTTCATAACAAAATACACTATCTCTGTTTGCATGTTTTATCGGTTGCATAAATAAACGAAAACTGTCATTTCGTAATGCATCCTTGATTGACTGTGCAACACCCATGTACCCCAGCATCTTGTCCTTGCTGTGATTATCTTCCTGGCTATAGAGGTAGACCTGATTGCGGCCCATGCGTTTTGCCAACTGACAGGCAAAATCTGCCTGCATGATGAACTCATCCCTGCCTTTCAGGGCCTCATTCATCATCGCCACCCCGATTGTGCATCCGACATCAAGAACCCTGCCTTGCTCAAAAAAAGTGAAATTTGCTATCTGATATTGATATTTACTGGCAATATCAATTGCCTGCTGTTCATCAACATCATAAAGTATGATCGAAAATTCATCCCCCCCCAGGCGGGACAAAAGGTCACTCCTGCGTACTTTCGCCTTTAGAATATTGGAGACTTCAACCAGAACCCTGTCACCGGCATGATGTCCATGGGTATCATTTACAAACTTGAAATTATCCAGATCAATGAATAACAGTGCATTTGAATAATTTTTACTCCTGATGGATCTTTCCACCAATCTGTCAAGTTCCTCGGTAAAATAACGCCGGTTATGCAGACTGGTCAATGAATCCATGTCTGCCAGATTCTGCAGACGATCTGTAAGTACCCTGGTCTCGGTCACATCCATTACAACAGAGATATAATGTTTCTCACCCTGGTGAAGCATGGTGCTTGTCTTGACTGATATATAAAATGGTTCACCACTCGGGCGTATCAGCTTCACCTCTTGCGGCACTGAGCCTGAAGACCCTTTGTCAACCCAGAGTGACAACCAGTCTTGCTCTTTTATATTATCATGTTCATTCAACAGAACCGATACATGTCTCCCGCAAACCTCTTCGCTACACAGGTTAAACAGCTTCTCGGCTGCCGGATTAAAAGTCTGGATAGTTCCCTGCTGATCTGATATTACAATGCCTTCACCTGCATTCAGTAATATTGACTCCAGCCTGAGTTGTCTGCTATTTACCTGTTCCTTCATATTGTTAAATGCATCAATGAGTACATCAGACTCTGTGACCGAATAATGTAAACAAGGCATGCTGTAGTCTTCATCATTCGCCTGCGCCTCCAGTGCCCTGGCAACTTCTATAAGAGGCTGCCGGATCGTTTTTTCAAATGCAAGATAGGCAAGTAAAAGCAATAAATAGACCGCGCTGATAAACCACCAGATATATGACGATACCGCTTCGGTGGTTTCAACAGAATCGTGCATTCTTTGCTCCATTTGTGCGGACAAACCCACTTCAATCGCATTTAACAGCCTCAGATTCTTGTTCAGTTGTGGCTCGATTTTCAACTCCAGAAACCTGACATCTGTTCGCCAATCTTTCCCAATAAACGAACTGACTGCTTTTTTAAAACCATTGCCATAACGCTTACTGGATGAGATCATTTCATTGATTGCACTTGTCAGTACGATCGCACGCTCGGCAGAACGGGCCATATCCCGGGCATCATTCAGCAGGCTCTCGACACGATCGGCATAAATTCCTTCTGAAGTCACATTGCCGGGAAGAACCTTATCCTGGTCTCCGAATGTTCCGCTACGATTGGCTACAAACAGACGCACTTCACTGACTCGTTTGGCCCAGGCATACCTGATTTCATCAAGTTTTTTCAATAACCGGTATCCGTTTACACCCGGTATATCCCTGGCTTCGTCACGCGCCAATTCAAGTTGATCCTTGAAATATCGATTGGCCGGCTGCACCACGTCGAGTAGCACACTAACCGCAGGGTATCGGGTTCGGGAGCTGTTTTGCATCTCAAGCAGCTTATTGGTATCTGCTTTTAACAACTCAAGTGCAACGCCGAGCTCACTGGCATATTTTTTTATATTCGGGTAAAGACTGATTGTTTTTCCCTGCTTGAATTTGTTACTCATTCGGGACAATGTATTAATTGACCTGACGGTTTCCTTTTTCAACTCAGGTGTAAGGAGCAATGCGTAT
>DRJK01000180.1 GCA_011052215.1 Gammaproteobacteria bacterium | reverse complement strand
TCGTTGCCATGCATGGCCAGGTAAGGTGACGGATGGTTTTTCAGCTCGTTCTGCCTGGATGCCATTAACTGAAATGGCAACAATAAAAGGCACAATATTAATGCAGATTGCCTGAAACTTTTCATAAAGATCCCGATTGTTATCATGTCGTTATAATATGACAAACGTGGCGGGGAATAATTCCAGGTATTTTACAGCGATATACTGTGATGAAAAAGACGGGATTCAGGCGTATAGCACTATCGGCGGCACGGGTTAATCATTCATCCTTTCTGGTGTCTTCCGGTTCAGGTGTTTGATCGTCATCCTCGGCGTCCATTGCATCCATCTCCGCATCAATGCGGTCCATCTCCGCGTCCATTTCCTCGTTGGTCATGGGTCTGAAATCGTTAATGTCAACAGGCTCGTACTCCTCGTGCCCGGTGTCGTTGGAAGTTACCTCTTCACTATCACCCCCGGTGACCGGGCTTGATGTCGCCGTTGCTGCAATTGTGTTCTCTTCGTCTTCATCCTCATCCTCATCCCGATTCGGGACATAGAAGCGTGAAAAAACTATTCCCAGTTCAAATAATAACCACATGGGAACAGCCAGCAGCGTCTGTGATATGAAATCAGGTGGTGTCAGCAACATGCCTATTACAAAGGCGCCAACGATGACATAAGGACGTTTTTCTGTCAGTTGTTTGGGAGAGACCATGCCGGTCCAGACAACCAGTATGGTTGCGATGGGAACCTGAAAGGCCACACCAAAAGCAAATAACAGCGTCAGAACAAAATCAAGATAACGGGTAATATCGGGGATATAGGCAACACCCTCAAGTGCCTGGCCCGCCAGAAAAACAAACACCAGCGGAAAAACCACATAATAGGCAAATGCCATGCCAATATAAAACAGCGCTGAGCTGACAACAACCAGTGGGGCCGCCATTCTACGTTCCTTCTGGTAAAGCCCCGGTGCAACAAAACCCCATAGCTGGTACAGAATGTAGGGCATGGCAAGAAACATGGATGCCACGATGGACAACTTGAACGGAGTCAGAAATGGCGATGCGACATCGACAGCACTCATCTGACTGCCCTTGGGCATATACTTCAACAAGGGCCCTGATATATAGGAGAAGAGTTCACTGGAATAAAAATACAAGACAGCAAAAATGATAATAATACTGAGGACCATGCGCAGTAATCTGTCACGCAATTCCAGTAAATGCGTGATAAAGGACATTTCACCATCTACAGTTTTAGGACTTTCCTGTTCTGTCATTTGAATTCAAGTCATCAAACGGGGTTTTAGGCGTATCGGCTTCGTCCTGCTTCTCATCAGAATTATTGACCAGATATTCCTTTTTGGCATCGTCTATCGTATCCCTGGTATCCTCAATTATTTCATGCAGGCCTACAGATTTTTTCTGTTCTTCCAGAATTTTCCTGAGCTCATCCGCTGCGAGTTCACGATCGATATCATTCTTGACGGAGGAAATAAAATGGCGTGCCTTGCCTATCCACAAACCAGCCTTGCGGGCGAGCCCGGGCATGCGTTCCGGCCCTATAACCAATAACGCAACCACTGAAATCAGAACAAGTTCCTGGAAGCCAATATCAAACATGATGGGAGAAATGGAATACCCGGCAGGACACCTTGAAGAATCTGCCGGGGATCAATCGGCCTAGACCTTTTCCTTTTCCTTGTCCTTTTCTGTTTCGCTGGAAGTCACTTCACCTTCTATAACGTTGGCTTGTTTGCTCTCTTCGATTTTTTCATCTTTAGCCTGCTCACCTTCCTTAACGGCTTTTTTGAAACCACGAAGAGCTCCACCAACATCAGAGCCAAGGTTTTTTAATTTCTTGGTTCCGAACAAAAGTAATATAATCACCAAAACTATTAATAACTGCCAAATACTGGGACCCATAATTCAATTCTCCAACAAAGTTCACCTGTGCCCTGCCGGCACATAACAAAATGAATTACAGCTAATTTATCTTTCTTCTTTTTTGCGACTAGCTTTCTCTTCAATACCCGAAATACCAAATCGTCTGTCCAGTTCCCGCAGTACGTCTTCAGGACCCAGATTCTGGCTGGCCAGTAACACCAGTGTGTGAAACCAGAGATCTGCCGTTTCATAAACTATTTTTTCAGCATGGCCGTCTTTTGCTGCCATGACTATTTCGGTGGCCTCTTCACCCACCTTCTTTAATATGGCATCCAGTCCCTTGTTGTATAAACCCGCGACATAGGATGACTCCGGATCGGCCTGTTTGCGTTCCTCCAGAATTTCTGCCAATTTGTACAGTATATCATTCATCGACTTTTCTATGCTGATAAAACATCTAATTTCATAATAATCAGTATGTTAGCAAATCCACGTCGGCACGAAAAGCAACCGGTTTACAATCATTGCCCAGTTTAACATCTTGAGCCGTACGAATACAGGTAACTGATTGAATCTATGAATATTATTACCGGCCGGTACCGTTTGATTATTGATAGATGTCCTTCGGGTCCCTGATAACAGGCTCGACTGTCCGCCACCGGGCACCTTCAAGTTGCCTGAAAAAACAGTTATGTCTGCCGGTATGACAAGCTATTCCACCCTTCTGTTCAACAGTAATCAGGATTACGTCATTATCACAGTCAATGCGGATATCCTTGATGATCTGCTGATGGCCTGATTCCTCCCCCTTGTGCCAGAGCTTGTTGCGCGATCGCGACCAGTAAACGGCATGGCCCGTCTTGACGGTCAGCTCCAGGGATTCACGGTTCATCCATGCAAACATCAGCACCTTGCCGGTATCAGCCTCCTGGGCTATGACGGGAACCAGTCCGTCATCGGTCCATTTGATTTCATTGAGCCATTTTTCTGACATATTGTTACCTTGCAATCGTCTTTGTATATCGTTGAAGTGGGCCATGGCCGCGATGCAGATTTCAGTTTTGTTCGCGGCATAAGTACCTCCATGTACAAAGCCGCTCCTGCCATTAATCCGGTTTAGAGCCTGACTTCAATGCCCTGATCGGCCATAAACTTCTTTGCCTCACCAACACTGTATTCCGCGAAATGAAATATGCTGGCGGCCAGCACCGCATCGGCACCCCCTATGCTTACCCCGTCTGCAAGATGTTGAAGGTTGCCCACACCACCCGAGGCAATCACCGGGATATTCACCGCCTCACAAACGGCCCGTGTCAAATCCAGATCAAAACCGGTTTTAGTGCCATCCCTGTCCATGCTGGTCAGCAGTATTTCCCCGGCACCATAGTCCTGCATGCGAATGGCCCACTCGATTGCATCTATGCCGGTTGGCTTGCGCCCGCCATGGGTAAAGATCTCCCAGCATTTTGGCTCACCCTCTTTGCTGGCCTGCTTGGCATCGATGGCGACTACAATGCATTGCGCGCCCACCGCGTCCGATGCCTCTTTAACCAGTTCCGGGTTAGACACGGCCGCGGTATTGATGCCTACCTTGTCGGCACCGGCATTCAGCATGCACCGGATATCCCCGACCTTGCGTATACCCCCGCCAACCGTCAGTGGTATGAAAACCTCGCTGGCAACGGCCTCGACGACATGAACAATGGTGTCACGGTTATCGGAGCTGGCCGTTATATCCAGAAAGGTGATCTCATCCGCACCCTCCTTGTCATAGCGGCGCGCAACCTCGACCGGGTCACCGGCATCGCGTATATCTACAAACCGGACACCCTTGACGACGCGCCCGTCACGGACGTCGAGACAGGGGATAATTCTTTTTGCTAAACCCATAAATTCAAGTTTCCAGTTGCAGGTGGCAATGGAAGGGCCGGCCAGCTCGACATGAAATTAACCGGCATCATTGCTATTCGTCTCTGGCTACTGGTCACCGAGCCTGTCGGATAATTTTTGTCCCTCGACAAAATCCAGTGTGCCTTCATAAATGGCGCGGCCCGTGATCGCACCCATGATGCCTTCGCTGGCAACCCCGCACAGTTTCCTGACATCTTCCAGATTGGTAATGCCACCGGACGCTATCACGGGTATATTGATTGCACGCGCCAATGCAACTGTTGATTCGATATTAACGCCTGTCATCATGCCATCCCGCCCGATATCTGTATAAACAATGGCCTCAACACCATCATTTTCAAATCGCTGTGCCATATCGATAACATCATGATGCGATAATTTCGACCAGCCGTCTATGGCCACCTTGCCGTTTTTTGCATCCAGGCCGACAATGACATGCCCGGGAAACTCGACACAGAGATCGCCTATAAAATGAGGCTCGTTAACGGCCCTGGTGCCGATAATGACATACTGGACACCGGCATCCAGATAACTCTGTACGGTTTCTTCATCACGTATGCCGCCACCGATCTGTATCGGTAAATCCGGGAAACGTTCGGCAATCCGGTGAACAACGTCGCCATTGACCGGCTTGCCGGCGAAGGCGCCATTCAGGTCAACCAGATGCAGTCTTCTGGCGCCTGCATCAACCCAACGTGCTGCAACCTCGACCGGGTCATCTGAAAAAATGGTTTCGTCTTCCATCTTGCCCTGACGGAGTCTGACGCATTTCCCATCCTTCAGGTCGATGGCGGGGATTAATAACATTTTTCTGTCCTCGTTACATACTCTATTATACTGATACTGATAAAAAACAAAGTCCGTTCAATCACGCTGGCCATCCCAGCCCAAAAAATTCTCCAATAGCTTCAAGCCGGCCTGTGCGCTCTTTTCCGGGTGAAACTGCACCGCAAACATATTTTCCCTGCAAGCCGCTGCAACAAAATTGAGGCCATAATCACAGCTACCTGCAATTTCATCGGGATCATCCGTTGTAACATAATAGCTGTGTACAAAATAGAACCTGCTGTCCTGATCTATTCCTTCCCACAACGGGTGCGCCTGTACCTGATGACATTCATTCCAGCCCATGTGCGGTACTTTTAGTCTTTCACCGCCTTCGGGACCGGTATGCGGATCAGGAAATCGTTTTACCTGCCCCGGCAACAGACCAAGCCCCTGTGTACCACCGTTTTCTTCACTGGATTCCATCATGACCTGAAGCCCGAGACAAACACCGAGAAAGGGTTTATGCCCCATTTCTCTTAACAGGATTTCATCCAGACCCCGTTCACATAATGCCGACATGGCAGGCCCCATCGCGCCCTGGCCCGGAAAAACTATGTGGTCGGCTGCGCTGATATCTGCGGCATCGGCAGTCACCTTGACGCGCACCTTTGAATTGACGTGCTCAAGCGCCTTTGCGACCGAGCGCAAATTACCCATTCCATAATCGATGACTGCAACCAGACTCATGCTTTAATCCAGACTAATAAATCAAAGGCTGCCCTTGGTTGACGGCAATTTGTCACCCATGCGCACATCATGTTCGATGGCAACACGTACGGCACGGCCAAATGCCTTGAACACGGTCTCGGCAATGTGGTGTGCGTTCATGCCGCGCAGGCAATCAATGTGCAAGGTTGCCTGGGCGTGGTTGACGAAACCCTGAAAAAACTCATGCAAAAGATCCACATCAAAGTCGCCGATGCGGGCACGTGGGTAAACGGCGTGGTACTCCAGACCTGATCGCCCGGAAAAATCAATCACCACGCGTGACAATGCCTCATCAAGCGGGACGTAGGCGTGACCGTACCTGCGAATACCTTTTTTATCGCCTATGGCCTCCTGGAATGCCTGCCCCAGCGCGATGCCGACATCCTCAACGGTGTGGTGATCGTCGATATGCAGGTCACCCTCGGCACGCACATCCAGATCGATCATACCGTGGCGCGCCACTTGGTCCAGCATGTGGTCAAGGAAGGATACGCCCGTATTGAAACTGGACTTGCCAGTACCATCCAGATTGATACTGACTGTTATTTTTGTCTCCAGTGTATCGCGGCTTATTGAGGCCTTGCGCTCCGACATTTACCTGTTTCTCCAGTATGGTTGCAAATTTTCCAGAAATAATTAAGGGGTTATACCCCCCATAATTAATAGTGCCTAGAATAACCGGAACACTGACCGGATTAAACAAGCATTTGGATAAAAACGGGGGCAGGGTCGTATTTTTAGGAAATTTTTAATTGTTTTAGCCAATTTGCTGATATAATTTTACTATACCTCATATATATTGACCGACTATGCCGCAAAAAACACCAGATACTGTTATCACACTTAACAAAATCAAGGTAGCCTGCCAAAGCTGCAGTCTTTACCAGTTATGCCTGCCACTGGGTCTTGAAGGTAATGACCTTGATCGGCTTGATAACATTATTAAACGCAGCCACCCCCTGAAGAAAAACCAGATACTGTTTCACCAGGGTGACCCGTTCCAGTCTATCTATGCCGTTCGATCCGGCTCGGTTAAAACCTATACCATCGCTGACGATGGTAGCGAGCAGATTACCGGCTTTTACCTGCCCGGTGAACTGGTCGGACTTGATGCCATCAGCGATGATACCCATCCCTGTACCTCCAAGGCGCTGGAGACCACCAGTTATTGCGAAATTCCATTTTCCCAGCTGGAGGTCCTGTCCGGCGAATTGCCCAGTTTACGGCGTCAATTGCTAAAAATCATGAGCAAGGAAATCACCCATGATGCCAACCTGCTGATGTTGCTTGGTAAAAAAACGGCCGATGAACGCCTGGCATCACTACTCATCAGCCTGTCTACACGGCTGAAAAGCAGGGGGTTTTCTGCCACCGAGTTCAATCTGAGCATGTCCAGAAATGACATTGCCAATTACCTCGGCCTCGCAGTTGAAACGATCAGCCGCCTGTTTACCCGCTTCCAGGAGCAACAACTGATCAAGGTAGACGGTAAATTTGTACAGATAATGAACCCCGACAGTCTCAGGGACATGATCAGCGACTGTACCGGTTACAAGAATCATCAAACCACTGCATGACTATTAATATCTATATAAATCATATAGATAAATATTAAAGTATGCCGATCTTGACAGACTGGCTTCAGGCAGCCCCGCCATAATAAATAATGTCGATTTACACTTTACTTGACCTGGATCAATGCACTCCGTAGAATATTCGCATATTACGATTTTCTGATAAAGATGGCCAGGTATAAACCGGCTGTATATCTATTGTTGCACAGGAATAACTAACAGCGCTCATGAATATGAAAATACTCACCCCTTTTTCAATTCCGGAATCAATTTCAACTGTGTAATTGTGAAAAATATCAATTTTTAAACTACGTTTAACTGTTAACAAATGGCAAAATAATGCCATCTGTTTCCGTTGGCACTTAAACTATAAGAGTGAGGATAAATATGGATTCGCAGACCACCTATAATTACAAAGTCGTGCGCCAGTTTGCCATCATGACCGTAGTCTGGGGCATTGTTGGCATGCTTGTCGGGGTGATTATCGCGGCCCAGCTCGTATGGCCACAACTGAGCTTTGATCTGCCGTGGCTGACATACAGCCGTCTGCGACCTTTACACACCAATGCCGTCATTTTTGCATTTGGTGGTTCAGCATTATTTGCTACATCATATTATGTCGTACAACGAACCTGCCAGGTCAGATTGATCAGTGACAAGCTTGCGGCCTTTACCTTCTGGGGCTGGACGGTGGTTATCCTGCTGGCTGCAATTACACTGCCGCTGGGAATAACCAGCGGCAAGGAATATGCCGAACTGGAATGGCCGATTGATATCCTCATCACCGTGGTCTGGGTTGTTTACGCCATCGTCTTCTTCGGCACCATCGTTAAACGCAGGACGCCACATATCTATGTTGCAAACTGGTTCTTTGGTGCCTTTATATTAACCGTCGCAGTCCTGCATATCATCAACAGCGCCGCGCTGCCAGTCAGCTTGTTCAAATCCTACTCGGTTTATTCCGGGACCATTGATGCCATGGTTCAATGGTGGTATGGACACAACGCCGTCGGATTCTTCCTGACCGCAGGTTTTCTGGGCATCATGTACTACTTTGTACCCAAGCAGGCGGGTCGGCCGGTCTATTCTTATCGCCTGAGCGTGGTCCACTTCTGGTCATTGATTTCAGTCTATATGTGGGCGGGACCACATCACCTGCATTACACCGCCCTGCCTGACTGGACCCAGTCACTGGGTGTGGCATTCTCTATCCTGTTACTGGCACCTTCCTGGGGAGGCATGATCAACGGCATCATGACCCTGTCAGGTGCATGGCACAAGTTACGCACCGACCCTATATTGAAATTTTTAATCGTCTCTTTATCTTTCTATGGAATGTCCACGTTCGAAGGTCCGATGATGGCAATCAAGACCGTCAATGCCCTTTCACACTATACGGAATGGACGATTGGTCACGTCCATTCAGGGGCGCTGGGCTGGGTTGCAATGGTTACCATCGGTTCCATCTATGCACTGATACCCCAGTTGTTCGGCAAGAAGGAAATGTACAGCATAAAGCTGATCGACACGCATTTCTGGGTGGCCACTATCGGGGTTGTCCTCTATATCGTCTCGATGTGGATTGCCGGTGTCATGCAGGGTTTGATGTGGCGCGCAATCAACTCTGACGGAACACTGACCTACAGTTTTGTGGAGAGCCTTGAGCGCATATATCCCTACTACATTGTACGACTCGTGGGCGGGGCATTGTTTTTTTCAGGCATGTTGATCATGGCATATAACGTGTGGAAGACCGTCGCCGGGAGTGAAGCCGCCGATGATACCATCCCGCAAACCGCTTAATTCTGGAGAACCACCATGAGTCACGAAAAAATCGAAAAAAATATAGGGCTAATGGCACTCCTGATTGTGATTGTTATCAGCTTTGGAGGATTAGTGGAAATTACACCACTGTTCTTTCTGAAAGAGACCACTGAGCCTGTCAAGGGGCTCAAGCCCTATACGGCACTACAGCTTGAAGGACGTGATATTTATATCCGTGAAGGCTGTTATACCTGTCACTCACAAATGATTCGGCCATTCCGGGCAGAAACGGAACGTTATGGCCACTATTCGGTCGCAGGGGAATTCGTCTATGATCATCCGTTCCAGTGGGGATCAAAACGAACAGGCCCGGACCTGGCTCGCGTCGGTGGACGATACAGTGATGACTGGCACCGCGTTCACCTGATGAACCCGCGCGATGTTGTCCCCGAGTCCAATATGCCGTCTTTCCCCTGGCTTGCCAGGAATACCATTGACGACGAGTTGACACCTAAAAAACTACAGGTCATGCGTACGCTGGGTGTTCCCTATACTGATGAAGACATCAACAATTCATCATCATCGGTAAACGGCAAGACTGAGATAGATGCACTTATTGCCTACCTTCAGGTAATGGGCACCAGCATCAAGAACAGGAGATAGAAAATGGACATGATAGATTTTCATTCTCTGTATACCGTAGTGATGCTGGTTGTTTTTATTGGTATCTGCCTGTGGGCATGGAGTAACAAGCGCAAGCCGTTTTTTAATGAGGCCGCCAACCTGCCTTTTGCTGACGAAGATACGTCGACAAAATCAGCCCTGAAACTTCAGGAAAAAAAGGATAATGGATATGAATAATTTTTTAAGCTGGTTCGTTACTATAGTTTCTGTGGGTTTTTTTCTGGGTTGCGCGTGGCTTATCTGGTGGACTGGCAGACCACAAAAAGGCGAAGCCAGCAAAGGTGAAGTAACCGCCCATACCTGGGATGGCGACCTGAAAGAATACAATAACCCGCTACCTCGCTGGTGGTTGTGGTTATTCTACATCACCATCGTTTTTGGCCTGGCATACATGGCATATTATCCGGCTATGGGTAACTATGCCGGCAAGGGGGGGTGGACACAGACGGCGCAATACGATGATGAAATAAAACGCGCCGATGAGAAGTACTCAAAAATATTCAGGGGATATGCCGCACAATCTATCCCTGACCTTGCAAACAACACTGCTGCGATGAAATCCGGACAAAGGTTGTTTATCAATAACTGTTCTACCTGCCATGGCTCTGACGCAGGTGGCGCCACAGGATTCCCGAGTCTGAAGGACAAAGACTGGTTATATGGCGGCAGCCCTGAAGCAATCAAGGCCAGTATTCTCAATGGTCGCAACGGATCCATGCCGCCGATGTCTGCCGCACTGGGCGGAGACAAGGGTGTCGGTGATGTTGCCAACTATGTCATGTCATTGAGTGGTGGGCCACATGACCAGAACAAGGCCAGCGCAGGCAAGGCCGGGTTCGCCGTATGCGCAGGCTGCCATGGTGCAAATGGAAAAGGTAACCAGGCAATCGGCGCCCCTAACCTGACTGATGACATCTGGTTATACCGGGGTTCACTGGGCGCCATCAAAAAGGCTATTGTTAAAGGACACTCAGGTACGATGCCTGCCCACAAGGATTTTCTGGGTGAGGAAAAAATTCATCTTATCGCCGCCTATATATACAGTCTTTCAAATTAAGGGGGCCTCTGATTAATCCTGGACGAAGCAGATTCATGAATTGATCAGAGGTTCCTAAAGCATCAGCGAGGGCAGAATAATGGCCGATCACCCATTAAGACGTGAAACAGACATACCCAGAATTCAGCGTGTCATTGCGGTATTCTGGCCATCCTTCCTGACGGCTGGCGTTGCCACCATTTTATTTTTTACAGCATTCAATCCGGAAGAAATATCTGTTTGTACAGGATATACAAAAACGGTCAGTAACCTGGGCGCCTATACAGTCGGATTTTTCCTATTCTGGATTCTGACATCATCAACCTGTGCATTTACCTGTTATTTTCAAAGGCCCTGCCATAAGCCAGCCGGCAAGCCAGGCGCTGATAATGACGCACCCTGAAACCTGAAATGAATAATGCCAAAACCAGGGCTTCCGATAAACATCGGGATGCGGGTGAAAATGATAACGGCTCGCTTTACGCCAAGCACAAGAAAGTTTACCCCCGTGAGGTTCATGGCTTTTTTGCGAAGCTACGCGTTACGGGCATCCTTACACTGCTGGGTATTTACTACATTCTTCCCTGGATAAAATGGGATGGCCGCCATGCCGTCCTTTTTGATTTGCCCAATCGTCAGTTCCATGTTTTTGCATTAACCTTCTGGCCGCAAGACTTTTTTTATTTTGCAATGCTGTTGATTATTGCCGGAATTGCACTGTTTTTCTTCACCGCGCTGGCAGGTCGACTGTGGTGTGGCTATGCCTGCCCGCAAACCGTCTGGACCGAGGTCTTTTTGTGGATAGAACGCAAGGTTGAAGGATCACGCTCACAGCAAATCAAGCTGGATAAATCCGAGATCTCCAGATATAAATTTATCAGGAAATTTATCAAACATTTTATCTGGATCCTGTTTTCCGCTTTTACCGGCTTTACCTTCGTCGGATTCTTTACCCCGGTTGATGTCTTGTGGACACAGTTACTGAATTTTACCATGGGGCCATGGGAGACCTTCTGGATAATTTTTTACTCACTGGCCACCTATGGCAATGCCGGCTGGTTGCGCGAGCAGGTCTGTATCTACATGTGCCCCTACGCACGTTTTCAGAGTGCCATGTTTGATAATGATACGCTGGTTATTTCCTATGACAACACACGCGGGGACCCGCGTGGTTCGCGCAATAAGGCCACAGACCCGAAAAAACTTGGGCTGGGAGACTGTATTGATTGCACATTGTGTGTACAGGTTTGTCCTACGGGGATTGATATACGCGATGGGCTCCAGTATCAATGTATCGGCTGTGCAGCCTGCATCGATGTCTGCAATGAAGTCATGGATAAAATGAATTACCCCAAAGGACTTGTACGCTATACAACAGAAACCGAAATTCTCGGCGGCAAGACAAAAATATTCCGTCCCCGTATTGTTATCTATGCCGTTATTCTATCCATTATTACGGCCGCCCTGGTCGCCGCAATCATAAATCGTGTGCCGATCGAACTGGATATTATCCGTGACCGGAATTCACTCTACCGTGAGGTTAAGGGCGGCCTGGTTGAGAATGTATATAACCTGCGAATTATTAATATGACAAATGAACCGCAACGCTATCACATAGCTATTACCGGCCTGAAAGATGCAAGGCTGATAAACAGGTATGGTGACTTCAAGGTAGCGCCTGCGGAAATATACAATCTTAACGTACAGATACAGATCGACCCCGTCAGCCTTGTACGCCCCAGTAACGAAATATTTTTCACATTGAATTCTCTGGATGGTCCGAAGATTTCACTCAGGGAAAGCGCCCGATTCATCGGGCCGGTAATCAGGTAATCCACAATATGAATACACCCGAACAACAACACATAAAACAACTGCCCTGGTACAGACAATTCTGGCCATGGTTTCTGATCGCACTGCCTGGCACCGTCGTTATTGCAAGCATCGCAACTTTTATCATTGCAGCAAGTGATCCGGATGCCATCGTTGCCGATAACTATTACAAGAAGGGTCTGGCCATCAACCAGGATTTGTCAAGACTCGAACGTGCTGAAAAAATGGGCCTGCAGGCAACCCTGCAGATTGCCGGAAACGGAAATAAATTCAGGGTTTATCTGAAAATGGCCGATATTAAAAAACCGGGCGAACTCAGGCTCGGGATATTTCATCCCACCCAGGTAAAAAAAGACCAGTCCTTATCGTTGATACAGACGGCGCCCGGGGTTTATAACGGTACAGGCATGACACTTTTACCTGGCAACTGGGACATCATCATTGAGCCCGCGACAAAAGCCTGGCGTATCCAGCGACGTATCAAAATCAGTAATGATGTTTCCTCTTACTCACTCACAGACCAGGCCAGATAATTGCTCGGCAGGGAAGCGGCAGTCGGGCCGCCATGGATGGCATGTTTTGCGTGTCTTTATCTGGCTGGCCCGGTTCCATGTCCTCACATTTATGTGTGCTTCATAAGGTTAACGGAACAGTAGTGTCAGGAAATATAAAATATGCGGGTACTTGCGGTTATCTTCAAAATAAAGTTCTAGCCCACATCCTGTATGCGCTTTGAGCGAATGCAGGATAGTATTCTCGATTTCAGAATCAGCGCATTAAAAGGCTTGGTTATATAATCCTCTGCACCCATCTGCATACATTTTTCTATGCTCTCGTTATCATCCAGCGCCGATATCATGATAACCTGTACATTGCTGAGACCATTATTTTGCTTGATCGCTTCAAGCACATCAAAACCACTCATGCCGGGCATCATGATATCCAGAAGAACGAGGTCTACATGTCTTTCATTTACTGCCTTGATTGCCGCTTCACCATCCGACACGACACTGACATGATAGCCGGAACGGGCCACCCTCTTCTCCAGTAACTCACGACTCATTTCATCGTCTTCAACTATCAGGATATCAGGAACCCCTTCACCCTCCCAGTTCAGCTCACCCGCAACATCCTCCCTGACCCGCTTGTGAAGCAGGCATCTGACTATTCTGTTTCGCAGGGCAACCATATCAAATGGCTTGACCAGATAATCATTGGCGCCCAGTTCTATACAGCGAATAATGTTACTTGTATCATTTTCAGCGGTTAGTACAATAACCGGAATAAGTTTTAGCCTGGGATCATTATTCATCCTTTCAAGCACAGAATAACCATCCAGTATGGGCATCATGATATCCAGCAGGAGTAAATCAAAATTTTCAACGGCCATCAATTCCAGGGCCTCCTGCCCGTCGCAAACCGATGCCACTGTATAACCCTGTTTTTCCAGTCGACGGCAAAGCATCTCCCGGTTCATTTCATTATCATCAGCAACCAACAGTGAATTATGTGTATTTTCCATCTTGTTAACTATCCGGTTTGATTATTGATTACAGGCTGCCTTTCATTGACCGGGAGCTCAACTGTAAAGCAGGAACCTTTATCTGCCCGTTTGTTGAAAACAAGATTACCTCCCATCATCCGACAGTAGCTTTGACTAATGTATAATCCCAGGCCGGTTCCACCATACTTCTTTGTTATTGAACTGTCGGCCTGTGTAAATGGTGCAAACAGAAAATCAACTTGCTCGTCCCTGATGCCTATACCATCGTCGGTAACCACAAACTTTATTGTTTCCGGGCTCATATTTTCCATTCGCTCTATAACCAGACTCACCTTCCCGTTGAGCGTAAACTTGGCGGCATTGCCCAACAGGTTAATTAAAATCTGCTTCAGTCTCGTCTCATCTGTATAAATAGTACCTGGATCATTAATATACTCCACTTTACAGGTATTGCCGGATTTTTCTATCAATCCGCGCACGGTTGATTCAATCTCGGAAACCAGCACCCTGACATCAATCCGGTAAAATTCAAGCGCTATTTTCCCGGCTTCAATTTTTGACAGGTCAAGTATATTTGAAATCAATGATAACAAATGCTGGCCAGATGAATATATCTTGTGCAAATCACCCTTGCAATCTGAAAGGCCCAGCGTATCCGCATCATCCGATAACAACTCACTATACCCGATGATGGCATTCAGCGGTGTTCGTAATTCATGACTCATATTCATGAGAAAGATTGACTTGGCCTTGTTGGCCTCGTCTGCTGCCTGCCTTGCCTTCTTCAGTCTCTTTAACATTAAATCAATATAAACCGGTAGAACCAGCAGGCTCAACACCAGAAATGTTGCCTCGAAGGTTTTCTGGGACCAGCTTTGCTCGAGCGTAATAACAAGGATATATCCCGAGACACTCAAGGCAACTGACACATAGAGATTTGCCCTGCCAAATCGCACGGCCTGGCTGACATAGACCCATATATACATAACATATAATGGGCTGGCAGCACCTCCGGTTAAGTACACCCCGTAAGTGATCGCCAATACATCCAGAAAAAGGGTAACGAAAGGCCGTTTACGCACATCAGGATATTTTATAACGTGCCAGAAAGAGATGACGGAGTATGTAAAAAATGCTATTCCGAAATTGTAAAAAATATCTCTGGATATCGGATAATAGTTGGAGTAACTACCCATACCGATATAGATTATACCGATTATGAAAAAACCGAACCGGGCCAGCACTTGCTGGAACTCGGTGTTGCCTCTGTTCTCCTTTATATCTGTAAGGAATGACATAATCAGATATTTCTACGGCCTGTCTTTTTTTCTAGTTGATCAGTGCCTCAATCTTCTCGATCAATCTCGGCAAATCAATTGGCTTGATGTCATACTCATCACAGCCGGCCTCAAGGGCCTTTTCGCGGTCACCCGACATGGCGTGGGCCGTTAATGCAATCACCGGGATTGACCTGGTTGTTTCATCGGACTTGATCTGCCTGGTTGCCTCCCAGCCATCCATAACCGGTAAACTCATATCCATCAGAATCAGGTCCGGCTTCTCTGCCATGGCCAGTTTGACACCCTCAATGCCATCTTTTGCAAGAACAATTTCAAAACCCTTGCGCTCCAGGCGTCTACTCAACATATCCCTGTTCAGCTCGTTATCTTCAACCAACAGCAGTTTTGCCATATCTGTACCTGTTTTAACTGTTTAACCATTATTACTGTAACACCTTGATCCGGACCCCCTGAAAATGATGGCACCTACCTGTATTGCGTATACTAGTGTAGCGTCCTAAATAGATTGTATATTAAGAGAGATATTTGGTATAATCCTGCTGTCCATGAATAACAGGATCATACCATTATGAGAGTAGCAACGACCATCACATTATCTGAGTCAGATAAGCAAATACTGGAGAAAAATGCGAGCAGCAGAAGCGTTTCCATTAGATTATCAGAGCGTTCCAAAATCGCTCTGTTGTCAGCAAAGGGGCTGGAGAACAAGGAAATTGCGCAAAGGCTTAATATCCCGCCCAACAAAGTAGGCAAATGGAGAAACAGGTTTGCCGAGGGCGGCATTGGGTCGATTAGCAAAGATAAACCCAGGGGTGCAAACCATGGAGG
>DRJK01000179.1 GCA_011052215.1 Gammaproteobacteria bacterium | reverse complement strand
TTCGCCGCGTCTTCGGTTAACCCCGCTCCATCTCGATGAAAACATTTTAAGACATCTGCGTTCGTGCTGGTCACTTCTGTGCAAAAAAGGTCTGGTATGGTTCATGGTTCTGAGGGAATTTTATAAGTAATGCCTCGTTTGTTATTTGCTCATTGATAACACTTTTGGCAATTCAGAAGTAAACATTGTTTGACTAAATCCATTTAACTTAAAACTTTACCCCGACACTCAATACCACCGGGAAGTTAAAGCCTTCATTAACATTGAAAATGCCTGCGTTGGAAAAGTGCTTGAACGATAACATAATAATACCCTGCTTTTTTTCCTGATAATTCAGGTATGCCCCGACGCCCACCTGGGCCTGGAATGCAAAATTATTTTTCTGCTTACGTGTCCCCAACTGATTACTGCTTATATAACTGGGGCCCAAAGCCCTGACAAAGAAAAATGGCTGCCCCCAGCTTTGTCTTTTTGAATACAGGTTAAGTTGTGGATACAAGGATATTGCCGATATCGTCTTGCTGCCAAATGCATCTGTGCTCATGCTGGTGAAACTCAAGCCAAGTAATAAATGCTGCCGATGGCTACGTACCATACGGTAGAAACTATAATCCAGGCCAAAGGTGCGATTATGTTGAGATGCACCATATTGCTTGCCGCCCCCGGCATTTATCATCAATTCATCTGCATGCAGTAGCAGGCTCACGCATAACAGCAGAATAGTCAATGTGGATTGAACAAGATGTTTCATTTATACACAACCTTTTTTATATTTAAGTGCAGGTCTCTCAATGCCGCATCACACTATTAATCATCCAGGACATTGCCCTGCAATTAAAATTTTACACGACACGTATATCCAGCACCTATCCTGGCAGTGACAATAACGTTTGCCATCAGAAACACTCACTCAACAGGGCCTTTTTATAGATGGGCGCTTTTGCTATTATCTATCTTTAGGGTCATGACGCATTGTCGTGTAGAATGATTATTTATAATGACGTCTTTTACCTAATACAGGTCGTAATCATGAATTCCCGAATCAGTGTTGTCACGTTAGTGGCCGTTATAATGACCACTGGATGCGCAGGCAACCCCAACAGTTCTCTCGCGAACCAATGTGAGAGTGGGCTAAAACAGGGCTACAAGGAACTGGACTATACCAGGGCCAGCGGGATCAGAAGCAGTATAGAGCTAACCAAGGCTGCCAGCCTGCTGGTCGCTGCAAGCACCCAGGCCGAATTCGGTAAATACCCCAATTGCATCGAAAAGGTAAAGCGCGCCCGTGGCTACATCAGGCATTCCAGCAAGTAAGCGCCTAATGCATCCCTTGATTACAAGCCACTGAGCTGTGCGTTGATGCCATTACTCAGATTACTAACCCAGCCATTATAGTTTGAGTGGATCTGGGTACCATCATAATCCAGGTTCTTACTGTCCTTGTATTTGATGCTGTAATCCTTGTTGTTGTATGTTACATCCACTTTCGCCATGTGTGTGCGTAAGTAAAGTGTGGCTTCAATATGACCCGGCTTAACCACACGCATATTCCAGCCCAGGGCGATGCCTGCTCTCACTATCGCCTTGGTTATATTATCCAGTGCAACACCCTTGCTTGACGTTGCCACCGCTGCATTTTCAATATTGCGAACATCTCTGACTCCACAGCCCCCGGATACCAACAATAAAGGTAGTAATGCTGCTGCCAGGATAAGCTTGATTGACTTCATCGAATCTATCTCCTTATAACGATATTATTGTTTTAGCAATAAGAACTTCTGCCTTATTGTTATGCGTTATAACATTTCTATAAATTACTGTATAGCTATTATATGTTGTGAGATAATGTGGCCCGATGACTAAACATTAAATTATAATACACACTCAACTATAATATTCAAATAATCCTAGATACTTATGCATTTTTCAGTCGTGATCCCGGCCTACAATGAAGCAAGCACGATAAGGGAAATTGCTATTGCTGCCTTAACCTATACCCCGCATGTTGTGGTCATAGATGATGGCTCAAGTGACAACACGGCTCAGCTCGTACAGGATCTGGACATCATTCTGATTAAGCATGAGCAGAATAAAGGCAAGGCAGCAGCGCTGGCCAGTGGCATCCATGCCTCTCTCGAGCTTGGAGTAGACGCCGTTATTACCCTGGACGCAGATGGGCAACATAAAACCGTGGACATCGGTCGTTTCGTCGAAACTGCGCAACAATTCCCGGATGAAATCATTATCGGTTCACGTCTATGGGATAAGCACGCCTTCCCGAGAAAACGCTATCTGGCCAACAAATTTGCCAATTTCTGGATATCCTGGGCCGCAGGACGGGCAGTCGATGACAGCCAGTCCGGCTTTCGCCTGTACCCGACTACATTACTACAGAAATTGAATATATCGATAAATCGCAACAAGGGCTTTGTTCTTGAAAGTGAAATAATAATCCATGCTGCACACCTGGGCTATCCCTGCAGAAGTATTCAGATTGATGCGATTTATCATACCGATGCTCGCCCAAGCCATTTCCGTTCAGTCACCGATATCCTGTTCATTACCCGCATGGTTGCCGGACAGTTACTTTTGCGAGGCCTCTACCCTGCAGGACTGTATCGCTACCTGATTCATCCCCATTTAAAAAAAACACGTATTTATCAAACCGGGATCATCGGTTTGCTGGTTTTCCTGCTATCCATTATTATCATGCTGGCTACAGGTTTGCTCACATTGCTGTTGTTGTTCAGCCGCAATATCATTCTGGCCAGATCACCCTGCCAGTCAGCGCAGGCTGGCAAACTGCTTGTTCTTGGCAGGCGCTTACGTTCCGGGCAGCCTGACCATGACTACCAGCAACGCTTGTTGCGTGCCTGCCATCTACTCAAGTCTTCAGCCGACATGGAAGTTCTGATAGTTGGCGGGTTTACCGATGGCTCCGTTCTGTCTGAATCAGCTGCAGGAAAACAGTTCCTGGAACAACAGGGTATTTCGACAAGCCGGATCCAGATTGAAGAAGGCTCTACTCACACATTGGAAAACTTCAGACTGATTTACAAGACTTTATTAAATACGACAGAACCTGTCACCCTGATAACCAGTCGTTACCATCTTGGGCGCAGTCATGATATCGCTAATGGTTTTGCCATCAAACATACATTATGTGGCGCTGAGGATTATTTTATATTCAACCTGCCAAACCTGGTTCATTTATTTTCCGAGGCATTTTTTTTACACTGGTACTGGACAGCAAAATTCATCGGCAAGCTAACCAGGAGTCAATTTATTCTGCAACGTATTAGCAACCCGACAGACTAGTGTTCTATCCATGTGATAATTGTGAGTTCAGGCCATTGCACCATTGACACCAATCACCTGGCCGGAAATATAGGCCGCACTGTCCGAGGCCAGAAAGGCCACCAGTGAAGCAACCTCACCAGGTGTACCGGCACGTTTCATCGGTACGTTATTTTTTATCCAGTCATCCGGAAATACATCGGTGGTCATATCTCCGGATATCACACCGGGCGCAATAGCATTCACCGTGATGTTTCTGGATGCCATTTCCTGGGCCAGGGATTTTGTCGCCCCGATCAGACCGGCCTTGGCAGCTGAATAATTTGCCTGCCCACGGTTACCCATCACTCCGGCCAGGGAAGACATGTTAATCACACGCCCCCAGCGGGTCTGCATCATAGGCATTAACAAGGCCCGGGTAACATAAAAAAATCCATTCAGGTTAACATCCAGGACTTTCTGCCATTGCATGGTTTCCATGCCGGCCAGAATGGCATCATCATGAATGCCGGCATTATTAACCAGAACCTGAATTGCGCCCTCTTCCAGTATTTTTTTGACGGCCTGATTAACGGCCTCCTCAGAGGTGATATCAAATGTAATGACTGCAGCCTGATCTCCCCGACCCCTTATTTTTTCGACAATGTAATTTGCCTTTTCAGGATTTTTATTTGCATGGACATAAACAAACAGTCCCGACTCTGCCAGCTGTTCACAAACAGCAGAACCGATGCCACCACTACCTCCTGTCACCAATGCTCTCTTCATCAGTATGTTCCCACCTGCACAACCATTGCCTGCCCACTCATCAGCCTTGCCTGGTCGGTGGATACACTAAAATCGTAAACAAGAGTACCCCGATCAGCAAAAACCTTTTCTGCTTCTATCACCAGTTTACCTGGATACTGGTCCAGTGACCCACTACTTTCTATTGCAATATCTTTCAGGGAAGCCAGGTATGCCGGGCTCGACAGGCCATTGTCTGATTGTGCCAGCAAGCCACCGTGGATTGCCATCCCCTGCGCCCCGTATTCAATGGCACTTACAAGTGACAGCTGACCATCACGTCGCAAGGGATTATCTGACAATAAATGACTTTGTGTGTAACAAACTATCCTTGTTTTATCCCAGTATTCGACCGTATCCAGCAGACACATCGAACCCGAATGGGGAATAAGTTTGCACAGTTCATCTTTGCCTATGCACATACATCTACCTTTATCTGCATGCAGGTTTGTCCCGGACAATCCAGCGAAATAACATGTTGACCAGATATAGCCAGTGCTTCCAGCAGGGGTAGAGCCATGGCTGCCGGACAGGCTTTACGCAATGGCTCAAGTGCCTTGTTCTCACACACATTGACAGCTGCATCTACCGACTGTTTGGCAACCAGATCGCCCTCTAATACTGCCATGAAACTGTCTGAACGATGTGGTGAAATCAGCATGGCCACGGCAAATTCGTATCGTGACATACCGGCATTATACAGAGGAACAGGTGCGGGTCGATCACAGGCCACCAGCAATACTGGCACTTGTTCAACTTCAATCAGCGTCAATGCCTCCAGCAAACCCATGGCAAAGCTGTCGGCACAAGCCGATATGCTATTAGAGACATTATGCGCATGCTGTGAAATTGCCCAGTAACCAGCCTGGGCATTATGCACAGAGTTATGGAACTGGATGGGAGATACCGGTTTGGCTTCCATCGTCAGGGCAGTGCAGATTTTATGTGCGATCTCCAGATCACCGCAGGAACTTGTGAATACGGTTGCAACCTCGTCTGCCTGCAGGATGCTGCTATTGATTGCCTCACCTGCAACCTGCAAGGCAATCTTGCTCAATCGGCTTGCCCGACGACGCTCATTGGCAGGCAGGGATAAATCTGCTGAAATAATCAATTCCTGATCAAAACCCGGCTGCTCAGACAACAAGGCCGAACGGGCTTGCTGCCAGTTCTCGATTCCGGGCCCTGATATACCTATGCCTTCAATAAATACTGGCTTCATGTCAAACTTCCGAATATCAGGCTGCAATTTGTACCACCAAAACCGAATGAATTGGACATAACTGCCTGTATCGGCCTTGCCGTATGCTCCAGCAGAATATTGGCACCCAGGTTGGGATCCTGTTTTTCTGTGTTCAGGCTTTTTGGCATAAAGCCATGCTCCAGAAAAAGACATGAAAACAGGGCTTCAGTAATACCGGCTGCGCCCAAGGTATGCCCTGTCCAGGCCTTGGTAGAACTACAGGGTATATCCGTCCCGAAAAGACTGACAATGGCCTTGTCCTCCGAGGCATCATTAGACTTTGTTCCTGTGCCGTGCAAGTTTATGTAATCAATATCCTGCGGATCCATTCCGGCCTTCGACAAGGCCTGTTGCATCGCCATTACCGCATACTCCCCTTCGGGATGAGGCGTCGACATATGATAGGCATCGCTGCTTTCGCCGTAACCGAGCAAATGAATACTGTTAGCAGTGGCATCACGTTCAAGCAAGGCAAAACCCGCTGCCTCACCGATACTGATACCATTACGATCAGCAGCCCATGGTCTGCAAGGCTCAGGGGAAACCAGTTCCAGTGAATTAAACCCGTATAATGTCGTCTGGCACAGGGTATCCACACCACCGATAACAGCTGCGTCAATCAATCCACACTGGATATAACGATAGGCACTGGCAAAGACTTTTGCGCTGGAAGAACAGGCCGTCGAAATAGCCATTGCAGGCCCTTCTATGCCCAGCCGTAGTCGAACAAAATCTGCAATCGAATAGATATTCTGTGTATAGCGATAGCGATACCAGTCAGGCATTTCTTCAGCGCCCGGCGGCATCTCCCGATAGGCCTTTTCAGTTTCTTCTATTCCCGATGTGCTTGTACCGATGAATACGCCTATTCGGTCAGCGCCATATTTATCGATCGACTGTTGCACATGATCAATAAAACCATCTTGCTGCAAGGCAAGATCGGCCAGGTGGTTATTACGACAATTATATTGAGCAAGATCCTGATCGAGTACAACATCATCCAACCCGTCTACTTGTCCTACCCAGGTATTCAGATCAATATTTGGCAGCTCACATGGATGCAATCCACTGCGTTCTTCACGCAGACCCTCGAGTGAGGCAGACATGCCGACACCAAGGGAATTTGACAGGGTATAAGCCCGAACTGCTAGCAATGATGTTTTCATATTGACTTATTATGATTCCTGTTTTGAGGCAACACAACCAACGCCGATAATACAAAACTACTCAACACACCGATGGCCACAGTCGAGCCAATTGCCTGTAAGACCAGAATGTCGGAAAATGCAATAATTGAAAACACCGTGATTGTTGACACTACGCACACCAACAATGAATGCAAGGTATCGTTCCTGTCCTGATCGCTTTCATCGCGGGTCATAAACAATCCATAATCAATGCCTATGCCCAATACCAGTAACAATGAAACCAGGTGAAACAAGGTCAGGCCAACACCAAAAAGACCCAGAACAGATATCGTGAACAGAATTGCCAGCACCACAGGTAACAACACCTTGACCAGCCGCAAGCCCGATTTTAGCGTCCAGACCAGAACCATCACAATCAACAGTAATCCATACAGGGATTTCTCAATCACATCCCGCTGGTAGTAACTCATTAACCGGTTAACTGTCCCGGCAATGTCAATCAGGGATACCTGACTGTATTGCTGATTTCCCAGCCATTGGCGGAATAGTGCTGGCTGTTTGACATCATGTAATTGTATGTATGATACCCAGCCGTCATAATTTTTCTGCATCATCAAATCCAGCCGCAGGGATAACAAACCGGTATCCAGTTGTGATACCAGGCTTTTATAAGTTAGCGGGTGCAGCTCCTTGCTCGCTTCAGCATCAGTAATAAAACCATTAAACGCCGTGCTTTTAAATGGCATCCCGCTCAGGGCCTCAGTCATGTTCCTTGATAATATTCCCCCGGTGGGCAACCGCGACTGGCGTGCCAACTGGGTTGCCTTGCTCGGCAGAATTTGTATTACGCTTTGGTAAGCACCAAGCATACCTTGCCTGCGAACCTTGTTCAGATCCCGGCTGAGTTTTTCTGTCTTGCGTAATAGCGCTTCACTGGTATCTGCCTCAATCATCAGGAAACGATTTGCATCCGGCACTCGTAACTGTTGTCTTAATTTTCTGTCCCGTGCATAGACCTGATCCGGTACTGGACTGAGCTGACGTATATTTCTGTCAATCAGGCTGGTCTGTCCCTGAGTGATAAACACAATGACAGGTATAAACACAACGATCATATACAAGGGTAACCGCGCCCTTGCCAGAATTTGATAGGGTAGCAAAACAGTCTGTTGATTGCCTGCCGGCCGCGGTCTGGCCATGATCAGGCCAGGTAATACCCAGCGCGTGACCACAGCTGTCACTATTAAGCCTGTAACAGCAAATACTCCCAGTTGTTGCAATCCTTCAAAGCGGGAAAACACCATAACAGAGAAACCAAGACTACTGCTGATAACGCCTGCCAGAATAGTAGGCCAGATACGCCTGATGCTCTTCCATGCTTCCTGCGAATGCCTCAGATGACTGAAAAAATGTATCGGATAATCAATTCCGATGCCCAGCAATATTACCCCGAAAGCCAACGTAATTCCATGCAAGCCTTCAAAAAGATAATGCGTAACACTGGTGGCCACCAACAATCCCGTTAGTAAAGGTATTGCAGCAAAAAACACGATTAGCGCAGAGCGATAGGCTATATATAAAATCAGCATTATCACGATACTGGCAACAATAGAAAACAACCGTGTTTCCTGCTCAATCACACGGCGGGACTCATAGGCAAACAGGCCCGGCCCGGAAACAGTTAGGCGGACATTGCCAGGCTGGGCTTGATTGAGCCATGCATTTAGTGATTGTACAAAGCCACCCAGCTTATCATTCGACTGCATGTGTTCATGCAAGTACATCAATAAAACCGACTGTCGTTCATCTTCTGTAAACCAGACCCCATTCATACGGTGTGGCTGGTTAGCAGCAGACAGACCTTGCAAATAGGCGCGCATCAAAATCACTGGATCGCGTGGTATATATTGTTTATCCAACACGGGGGCCATGGAATCCAGTTCACGCAGTCGCTCTGTAAACGCAAACGTTAGCTGTGGCCGGGAGAATGTCTGCTCATCCGCCGCAGGACTCAGAAGAAAACGGTATTTGAACAACAACTCACGGTTTTGTTTTGATATTCCCTTTTCACCATTATTTACAAAAACAACATCGGGGTGTTTTTCAAGATAATTAAACAGGGCCTTGTTTAACTCCGCCAACTTTTGCGGAG
The DNA here is from genome assembly GCA_011052215.1 of Gammaproteobacteria bacterium. Taxonomy (GTDB): domain Bacteria; phylum Pseudomonadota; class Gammaproteobacteria; order JAADHQ01; family JAADHQ01; genus JAADHQ01. The sequence continues at coordinate 8,182 of DRJK01000179.1, read as the reverse complement.
TAGCCCCGGAAAGAGATAACATGATGATACGTGAAGCCAGCCCTTTTTGTGACTGCTGTATGGCCTGCTCCAGGGACCTGTCCATTTGACCCCCCGCTGGAAAGAATGCCGACAAATCAGATTGAATGCGCACCTTGCCAACAATATAGAAAATAGATACCAGCACGATTACAATCCAGGCTAGTACAACCAGTTTGTTATTATTTACCATCATGGCCGTGTATTATTTACTCTGAACTATTTTGCCAGGCAATATCCGGGTCGTGCTGGTGTCGCCACCCGGCTCAAGCAAAACGATGGAAACAACATTATCTCCCTCACCATCAAAACGAATTTCACTGATATAATCCTGCGTTGCCGCCGCACGTGGAAACAGTTGAACGCGCCAAATATATTTTTTGCTGGTAAAACTGACCCGGTAATCGCGCTCCAGCCGATCAAGCCGGCCACTCAACAGGGATGTATAGGCAGTAACAAATGACTTGAGCACAGGGTACTGCTCCAGCTCAAGCTGTTGCCTGCCATCATTACCCCTGGCGTAATAGATAACCCCCTGCTTCAGTTCAAATGTTTCGAAATGCGGTTTGAGTACAATTTTTAATAAATAGGCTGGCGGTTTGAAATCCAGCACACCTTCAAGCTGAATTACATCTGTTAGCATGGTAGATGATTTGCGCTCAATAAATCTGACTTTAGTATAGGTTTTTTTTGCCAATGCCTGCATTACTGTTTTCAAAGAAACATCTGTATTATAGTTGTTGGCAACGGCAGTGCCCATCTGAAAACACAGGCACAGAACCAGGCCTATGGCACGGCCCTGTATTTTCTCAGCCCTGCTCATGCCAGTAATCATAAAAATTAAACCAGTTCTTTGGTTCTATTCGCACATACTTCTCAATTGACGCAACATAGCGAGCAACGATTTCAGTTACATCCTGCTCACGCTGCTTACGGTTGATGCTGATTCTTTCGCCCAGCAAATCAAAGCATATATCGTAACGATTACCTCCGCGATATAAACCGTAGAACATAACAACTGGTAATTTCAGAATGGATGCCAGTAAAAAGGGACCCGCTGGCAGTTCTACATCGCCACCCAATAGTTGGCAACGAACAAGACGTTCGTTACCAGTGTCGCGGTCTCCCAGCATGCCAATTGAATAGCCCTGGTCTGTCGCCTCCTGAATATTGAAGATCGCGTTTTCATCCCCCAGGTCAATAACTGTGTCGGCAATATCCGCATTCAGACTTTCAAGCACCGATGTCACCATTTCATTGTGTCCGCGATACATAAGGATCTTTAGCGGCACACTCCTGTTTTTTACCACCAGCGCCCTGAGTACTTCAAAACTACCCACGTGAGACCCAAGTAATATGCATTTTCCATACTTTTCAATTATATCGTCCACAACATTCTGGTTGAGAATACGGATATCAAAATATTCAAACTGCTCGGTCACAAAAAACACACGGTCAAGCACTGTTGCAGCAAACCAATAAATATGGCCGAAAACCTGCCAGGCACCCGCCTTCTCACCACTAACACGGAGCCAGTAAGATCTCGATGCTTGCCTCGTTGACCTGGATGTGAGGAAAAAATACAAGGTGATTATTGGCAGAAACATGCGTGTGAATCTTCGCCCCGTCCTGCTCGCTATGGCGCGAATCAGTTTAATAAGAAAAAGATTGCTTCTTTCTTGCTGGCCAAGCCATTTATCATTCATGAAGGCGGCTTCTTATCGACAAGTACCAACCTTCCCCTGGCTATAATATGTTCTTCTGTGTTGCATATAAATACAGCGTTATCGTGGCTTTTTATATCCACACTGATATGACATACACGGTCAGGTAACAGGGGCTTGAGAAACTTGATGTGCCTGATTCCCTTCAAGGCAAGAACCGGTCTGGCAGATTGAACCAGATTAACAACTTCATCAATCAACACCACGCCCGGAACAACAGGGCGACCGGGAAAATGCCCGGCAATTGACGGATGATTTTCCGGCACCAGAATATCCTTTTCGATTTTCATTATTATTTTCGTTTATATCGATTATATAAATCTGACAACGCCTGGTGTGGTAGCTTTCCCATATTATTATATGGCAACTGTTCCAGCCTGATAATATGACGTGGCAGAAATGCAGCATCAATATTTCTGGACAACTCCAGCATAATGACATCATCCGGGATATCAGGCGCCACTACAAAAACAGCCAGGCGGACTACTGATTTTTCATCTTCAAAGGGAACAGGCATATAAAAAACACCATCATCCACACCTTTAATCTGCATCAATTTCTGATTCAGATCGCCCATGGATGCCCTTTTGCCCGCGATATTAAGCAAATCTGCATGCCTGCCCAGAACCCTGAAATGGCCAGGGCTGATTATTTCAACAACATCAAACAGGTAGACAGGTTGGCTGAGGTGGGGTGCAAGCAGCTCTGATCTGGATCTACCCACTCGCAAGCTAAATCCGTCATAAAGTATCCAGCCATCATCCTGAACGGTTTTGCGGCTGGCAAATGAGCCAGCTTCTGTGCAACCAAATATTTCACACACCTCTGTTTGCATAACCGACTCAATGCCCTCAGCAAGATCCCTGGATAACGGAGCTGTTGCTGAAAGGACAAATTTTGTTTCAGGCCAATCAATACCCGCATTGTGAATGGCCCGTAAATGTATCGGTGTAGTCACCAGCACGCGTGGTAAACCTGCTTCTGCCAAACTACGCTGAACATCAGCGGGATAAAAGGGTCTGTCGATATGCATACGCGTAGGTGTCAGCATGGGTAACAGTATGCTGGTTTCCAGGCCAAACATATGCTGTGGCACAACGGTAGCCACAATGGTATATACCACAGAAACATCAAAACCGAATCGGCTTGCCAACAAGGCCGTCCCTGCACTTAACTCACCCCAGTATTTATGATTCCCTTTTGATTGACCCGTGCTACCTGAGGTAAACACCATTGCAACCATCTGGTCGGCCGGGATCTCCGGCACAGTTTTCCCGTCCCCGGCCAGATCATCGTCTGCCTCTATCTCTACATAAAACTGCTCGGCAATTAAATCTGGTATCGCGCTATCAAGAACGATATAGCTATCCTGATATGCTTCAGTCAGGGTATTAACTTCATTGCAGACCTGATTGGAAGGTAACAGAGTGACCTGTCTGGCCAGAATAGCAGCGGCAAATGACACCATGAAATGATAACGATTCTGGCATAGATTAATGACATAGGCTTTTTCAGGTAACCGTGTGGCTAACTGATTTACATGTTGCAAAAACTGCGCGCGTGAAATGACCTTGCCATTCTGTACCGCTATTACATCGTCCGGGCTATCCTGAAATATCAACGGCCATGTCTTGGCATTTAATTTATTTTTCTTGTCGTACATTCCGGAACCTGAGCTTTGTCAGTGATTCAATAAACTGGCGGAAACTTCTTCCTCGCCATTCATGCAGCACCTGCCTCCTGACGAAATATTCAACGATAAACAACACCAGTATGAAAATATAATTTAACACATTAGTAAACAGAGACCATAATTCCAATGGGGCCAACATGGCCAATAAAATACTTTCAACCGTCAAAAACAGGAAAACCATGCTCCAGAAAACGGTCAGCTTGCGTGTATAGGCAAGAACCTGATCACTTATCTGCCCATCAACTAATATGGCTATACGCGTTAACAATGGCGTTTGCCCGGTACGCATGGTCCTTGCGAATAGTATAAAAAAGATCAGGCAGACAAAGACAGGGAAACTGAACAGGGCATATTTGGCAACTACTTTATCATCAGATAATAACAGCAGGCTGATTATTGATAGCGCCGCAAACAAGCGCCACAAAAGTGTAAAACGATCCAGCATGAAAAATGAGAATACCAGCAGCAAATACCAGAAGGCCCACTGGCTTTCTTCAAACAGGATACTAAGGTGTATTACGACAGGATAAAGAATCAGTGCGCCGGTGAGAATATATCCAGGCATAACACCAGGGGCCTGCCCAAAAACAGACAACCTGCTGCAGAAAAGCCATTTTGGCCCATTTCCTCGCTCATTATTGTTAAACAGGCCCACTATTCGCCTCAAATGATTGAGAAACTGGACTCAAAATGGCTTCCACTCGCTACGACCTCTATTCCAGGACAGCCTCCTGGGACGCAAGCTTCTGGTTTTTTTCTATATGCTCAGCCAAAGATCGCAAAGATGAAAAAATCTTCACATTGTCCATGTCGCTGGATTTTATCTGAAAGCCGTATGTCCTTGATATCGTTACAGCCAGTTCCAGTGCATCAATCGAATCCAGACCCAGCCCCTCATTAAACAATGGTGCATCCAGCTCTATCGCATCAGGGCCTGTTTCATCCAGACCCAAGGTATCAACAATCAACTGCGCCACCTCTAATTGTTGAATGGATAATTCCGACATACTGCCCCCTACAACTTATTTTTTTAATATTTCAGCTACTTTAGCAACTCCAGAAGCATTCCTCCCCTGAATTCCTGTAAGTATTATTTGATATTGCCAAACACTGTTAATCTAAATTATCGATAATATTGTATCAAAATATCAGGCAATTGGCATTACGATACTGGGGGCCACCTATTTCCATATATATTATAATGTAATAATAAGCATTACAAGATGCAATACCTGTTTTGCCTGAAACAGCTCACCACGCAAGGCTGTAATAAATACCGTAATCTGCACACTCAGTAAATTAACCCAGGCTGCGCTGGAGCGAAACTAGCCCGCATTTCTCACCAGGATCGCGAAATCAGGCGCAGGATTCGGATTCGTAGGCGCCGCTCTTCACGCAAATCATAGCCGTAGCTATGGTTTGCGTGAAGAGCAGGTATACGGATACGAAGACAAGCCTGAGCCGCGATAGGCGATCCATGAAAACACCCTGTATCCTGAATTTTGCACGTTTTTCCATATTATTCATATATTTTCCGTTGCCTTCCGCCGCCTGGTGAGATATGCGGGCTAGAGACCCTGTACAAGTGATTGCTATGAATAGCTGACTTGATCGCCACAATGACAAACGGGGTATTTGTCTTTGCAAACTGCTTTGCCTTTAGCCATAAAAGTGGCTGAATATAATTCCTGATGTCTATTGACTTGAGAACGGCTCAATTGTGTTATGGGTTATGATTATTTAAGTTGCAATTCAGAAATAGCCATCAGTGCTTGGCGAATATTTTTGCGCGCTGCACCCTCTATTGCAATACGAACCCGTGTTACACCGGCGAATGCTGCAAACGCTCCAGCGGTATAAAATGAATTGATGGATTTTCTAAATACAATATCCCGGCTTCTGGCATTAAGGAGTGTCCACGCTACTTCAATACGTGCAGTCATGCTCGCGCCAAATGCAGGCGTTGATATATCAATGATCGTTGCATTGATAATATAATCTGAACCACTACCATGAATGACCTTTGTAAACAGACTGTTTTTAATTATTGATTCTTCTATCGCTGCAGAAAAAGCATCGTTGGTAATGCGCAGAGGACTCTCATCCTTAATTTCATTACCCCCTTGAACTCTAATCGTTACAGTATGTTGATGCCTTTTCATGCCTTGAATACTGCCAGCAGTCATTGCTTCCTTTGTCGGGGGCGCACACCCTGAAAGCCAGAAAATTGCAACAATGAGTACTACAATCCGACGTGTTATCTTCATTGTTTTGCCTGCTTGAATATATTATTGATGACTTCATCAACCATCTCTTCAGGTGATTTTCTGGTAAGAGAGGTATGAAAGGAATTACCCGTAGCGAGGGGAAATTCAGTTTTAGGATCCCGGATGATAACCGTAAGCTCCAGCATATACATGGTAATGTCCCACATCCATCTGTCTTTATACGTGACAACAACATCAACATTTGATGGTATAGTAATCCCGGTACTGACACGATACCCCATTGTTTTGAGCTTATCTGCAATCAGCCGATTAATACCCCTGCCATCGGGTGCAAGCTTGACCACATATATCGACTTGATGCTGCTCAAATCAGTGGTTGGATCAATGGTTGCGGTTGCCCGGTTTGAGCAACCCTGGATAAGTAAAACGGCAATAAATAACACACCTGGAATAAAGAAAAACTTACGCACGATATTTTCCTCTTTAGACATAACGATCATCATAACCTGCGGTAAGAAACGGAGTGCCGCGCAGTTATTGGCGTCTGGTTAAGTAATTGTAGCCCCGACAACTTACATCAAGTATAAAATCACGTTCAGATAACAGCATATTATTGGAAGGTATGCGCTATGTGTTTACAAATAATTGATGCCGGACATGTGTTGCTAGACGCCATACTTTCGAATCACCCTGTGCGTTTACTTCGATAACAAATGCCCAGAGATTGTTGTGGCACCGGCTCATTTATAATTTTATTGCAGAAGCAAGCTCGCCTAGCATCCACCCGTTCTCAACACTACAATAAAAAGGCATCAATATAAAGCGAATTCCATGGTATTTTACAACACAAATGCGATTGTGAGCAGGCCGCAAACATGATTATTGAGTAAAATCATCAGATTCAGATAACACAATAACTGTCCCGCTAAATAGGTGGCACTGAACCGACCCGATAGTAAAACTCGAACACTCAAATGGGTTTCAAACTCAAATCTGGCGCCACTATCGAGTCTTCGCCAGTCATCCGCCAACTGGTGCAAAGTGTGGCGATACTGTGATACCCTTTTATAAACTTGATAATCACTGTTGTCCCGTTAACCCATGACGAATGTAGCTGAGATGTAAGCAGCAAGTGCGATTCGGGCTAACCCGCAATCCGGACATGATCAGGCTTACCGATTCCATGTCCTCACATTGTTATGTGCTTCATAAAGTTAACGGGACAGCAATGCTTGATAATATAAATAAAATTGTGCTCAAAAACCTTTTTCCACGAAAAAAATTATCTGCCTACGATGCGATATCGGAAGCACAAAAAATTGCCTATGCGCCTCTGATTTTTCAGGCGGTTCGCACGATGCGTGATCTCGGTATTCTGGCTCAGCTGGAAAAAGCCAAAGATAATGGAGTCACCCCCGGGGGCATTGCCGATGCACTTGATATCAGTCTGTATGGAGTCGAAACCCTGCTTGAGAGTGGCTTAAGCTGTGGTGTTGTCGAGATGGCGGATGATGGTGACTCTTTTGTGCTAAGCAAGGTGGGATACTTTCTTCTGCACGATCCGATGACCCGTATTAACATGGATTACAATCATTATATTTGTTATCTGGGCATGTACAACCTGGATGAGGCAATCAAAACCCAAAAACCTGCCGGTCTTCGGGTTTTCGGTAAGAAGTGGGCAACACTCTATCAGGCACTTCCTCATTTACCAGACACTATTAAAAACAGCTGGTATGCGTTTGATCATTTTTACTCTGATTCTGCCTACCCTGATGTGCTTCCCATCATATTTAAAAATCAACCGGGTACGATGCTCGATATTGGCGCCAATGTTGGTAAATTTTCAATTCTTGCGGCCCAATATGACCAGAACATTCAGATCACTATGGTCGACCTTCATGACCAGTTACAAAATGCGATAAAAAATGTAAATGATGAAGCACTGGATCAGCGAATTCATTCGTTGATGCTTGACCTTCTGGATGAAAAAAGCACGTTCCCCAAAGAAATGGATGTCTATTGGCTTAGCCAGCTTCTTTCCTGTTTTGGCAAAGATGAAATAATCAGCATTTTAATGCGGATTGTCGATGTGATGGGTGAGAACTCGACTGTTTACATTCTGGAGACATGCTGGGACAGACAACAGCATGAGTCTGCCGCCTATTCACTCATTAACACTTCACTTTATTTTACTGCTATGGCAAGCGGTAACTCCAAAATGTACCATTCGAAAGACCTGATAGCATGTTGTGAGACAGCAGGACTAAGGCTGATTAATATTTTTGATCACCTTGGCATCTGCCATACCCTGTTCGAATGCAAAAAAAACAACAGCTGACGATACAGTAAAGAAAAGGAACGATACAAAATGTATTAATACAGCAGACGCAGGGATATGCGATGGATTTTCCAGAAAAATCAGCCGTTCCGCCTTTCGCCGCGTCTTCGGTTAACCCCGCTCCATCTCGATGAAAACATTTTAAGACATCTGCGTTCGTGCTGGTCACTTCTGTGCA
>DRJK01000178.1 GCA_011052215.1 Gammaproteobacteria bacterium | reverse complement strand
CCCATGTTGCGCATCAGAAAATCAAGATGCCAATCATTTTTTTTACCCAGCCCCATATATTCAATAGACCAATAGGCTATTTCGCTGACCAGCAAGGTCACTACAAGCACAATCAGATAGCTGACATACCCTGCCATTGTATCGTTGAACCTGATCAGCCACTTTCGGGAAATACACAGCATGGCAGCACTGGATAATGCAATCCATTGTATAAACAACGAAATCATCCCCAGTTTGTCCCAGGAAAGATTCTGTTCAAGGGGCATTGTCAGCAGGATTGTAAAAGCCAGCAATTCTGCAACCACCACAACTGTAAACACAATGCGGATACCACAGAAATCAGGTAAAAATATCGTTTCTTCCCGGTCAGTTGTTTGTTTACTGTTTTCCATTCTGTCATTCTGATTTGGTAATTTCACCGACTCACGATTATTATTCTAGCCTAAAATTAACAGCTGAATACTTTAACCCGCATATTTCACATAACCATTAATTGTTTCTGATATAATCATGTCATCTTTAAGCCCGGGGTGCGGCAATATGGACCAGGATAAAAACAGGCAAAAGTTATGGGGCGGCCGTTTCAAGGAACCGACCGATGCCTTTGTCGAAAAGTTTACGGCATCTGTCGCCTTTGATAAAAGGCTCTATCCCTATGATATTGCAGGGTCAATCGCCCATGCGCGCATGCTTGCCCATACCGGCATTCTGACTCAGGATGAATGTGATCAGATTCTGACCGGCCTGGAGGATATTCGTAACGACATCGAGACGGATAATTTTGCCTGGTCGGTTAAACTGGAAGATGTGCATATGAACATCGAGTCCAGGCTGACATCACGTATCGGTGATGCCGGAAAAAAATTACACACGGGCCGCTCACGTAACGACCAGGTTGCAACGGATATTCGTCTGTATATGCGGGATTCCATTGACCACATCACCAGTGAACTCACCCGCCTGATGACGGTGCTGGTCGATCTTGCAGAGCGCGAAGCCGACACCATCATGCCGGGCTTCACACATTTACAGGTCGCGCAACCGATAACATTCGGGCATCACATGATGGCCTGGTTCGAGATGCTTAAAAGGGACCACGGCAGGTTCCTTGATTGCAGAAAACGCATGAACGTCCTGCCGCTTGGCTCGGCAGCATTGGCCGGAACCAGTTTCCCCATTGACCGGCCCTATACCGCAGAACTATTAGGCTTTGACCAGGCATCGGAAAATTCACTGGACTCTGTCAGCGACCGTGATTTTGCCATTGAGTTTAATGCCGCAGCATCAATTCTGCTCACCCACATGTCGCGTTTTTCAGAGGAACTGGTTCTCTGGACATCGGCCCAATTTGACTTCGTTGGCCTGCCCGACCGCTTCTGTACCGGCTCATCGATCATGCCACAAAAAAAGAACCCGGACGTACCTGAACTGGTGCGCGGTAAAACCGGCAGGGTAATCGGCAACCTGGTAGCATTGATCACGATAATGAAAGGACAGCCACTTGCCTATAACAAGGATAATCAGGAAGACAAGGAACCCCTGTTTGACACGGTTGATACGGTCATCGATTGTTTACGCAGCTTCTCGGATATGATGCCAAACCTGGATGTCAAAAAGGAGAACATGATCAACGCAGCCAAAACCGGGTTTTCAACTGCGACAGACCTGGCCGATTATCTGGTGCGAAAGGGCCTGCCCTTTCGTGATGCGCACGAAGTGGTCGGCAGGGCAGTACGGCTGGGTGTCGAGAAGCAGACAGATTTATCAGACATGTCCCTGGAGGAACTGCAATCCTTTTCAGACAGGATAGAAAATGATGTATTCGAGGTTCTGACCCTTGAAGGGTCCGTCGCCTCTCGAAACCACATCGGTGGTACGGCCCCCGGGCAGGTAAGGGCGGCGATACTTCGGGCAAGGGAGACACTTGATACCGAATAAATACTTGCCCCTGGCAACCTGTTGAGCCCGGAATGATTCCCGGCAACTGCTCCATGCCTTGCCCTGTCTCCATGCGGCCGTGCGGCGGCGGGGAACCGGCCCCTTCCCTCACACACCTCGTTACAAACACCTGAGTCCGGCGGGCTCCTCCTGGGTGTCCTGGTTGTCAAAACGCCCTACTTCCGGCTTTCCGATATAGTAGCCCTGCACATAATCCACCCCGAGAATACGTACCATCTCATACACCTCCCTGGTCTCGACAAATTCCGCCACGGTAATCATTCCCATCCCCCTGGCGACATCAACCAGTGCCTTGACGAATAACTGGTCATCTTTATTTCGGTGAATATCACGTATAAAACTTCCGTCTATTTTCAGCACATCGGCATTGAGCTGCTTAAGGTATGAGAAAGAGGAAAATCCCACACCGAAATCATCCAGTGCTATCCTGCAACCCAGCTCCTTTACCTTGTCTATAAAATTAATGGCGCGGGTTATATCCTGAAACGCAGCACTCTCTGTTACCTCAAAAATAATTCTTTTTCGATCAAGATCGGTTTTTTCAAGTTCAGCCTTGATCAACTCGAATATCGCCGGCTCACCGACTGACAGACCAGACAGATTAATGGTAAATGTAACATGGCTCTGTGACCCCGGCAGGCCACTCAATACACCGATGGCCTTTTTAACAACCCACGAATCGAGTTCACGGATCAGCCCGAACTGTTCGGCCGTCGGTATAAAATCACCCGGGTAATGTAACTTGCCATTAGACGCGCGCATGCGCACCAGAACTTCATACCTGGATGCCGCTTCACCGGTTGTTGGCTGTATCGGCTGATAAGCGAGTTCAAACAATTCATTCTCAAGGGCATTGTGTATCCTGTCCTTCCAGGTCAGGTCTGAACCCATTTTTTCTTGCTGCTGGTCATCCGGCTCATAAATATGCGCACGATTCCTTCCTTCGGATTTTGCGATATACATCGCTGTATCTGCCTTTGCCATCAGCTCGACAGGGTCACTTGAATGATCCGGAAAAATAGCAACGCCTACACTGGCTGTCGTATTCATGATCTTTCCACTGTACATCGGCTTGAGCTGGTTGATCTTTTTTACAATATCCTCAACACGATTTTTCATGAGTACACTGTCTGTATTAACAAAAGCTATAACGAATTCATCGCCACTTAATCTTGCAACATGATCAGTTGAACGTGCCAGCTTCCTTAGAAGACCGGCAAACTGCACAATAACTTCATCCCCGGCAGCATGACCTGCCGTGTCATTTATTAATTTGAAATGGTCAAGATCAATAAGCAATAATGCCCCTTTTGTACCCATTCTTTCAGCAACCTGTATCTCCCTGTCCAGATCCTCCATAAACCGGGCACGATTGGATAAACCGGTCAGATGATCCTTGTTTGCAAGCCGCAGTAACCTGTCCTCATTATTTTTCATTTTAGTTATGTCGCTGGCGGTGCCGCGATATCCTGCAAAGGTATTATTGATATGGTATGGAGTGGCATTAAATCTCAAGCATATTCGATAGCCCGGCTTGTTCGTTACCCAAAGTTCGATATCCTTGAAACCCCGGTGTTTTGCATCATTTAAATAATGCCTGCTTATCTCATCAAGGTTATCGCGCATGAAGATACTGGCTATATCCTTGCCAAGCATTTCATCTACCTCATAACCCAGTGATTGTTTAACGGAAGGCGACAAATAAGTGAATAATCCATCGGTATCTGCCTCCCATAGCCAGTCTGATGAAATCCCTGCAAAATCTGACATGCGGTTCTTTACCAGGCCTTCCTGATACTCCATATTGATGATGTTGTTTCTCATCTGGTCGAGTGATACGGCCAATTCCCCCAATTCATCCTTGCGTGACATATTTGGCACATCAATTGTCAAATTTCCCCTGCCGATTTCCTGGCTGATGTGGGCCAGGCTCTTTAATGGCCTGGATAATTCTGCCCTGCTGATATAAATTCCGATAAGGGCGACAAAAAGCATCACGATCAGTCCTGCATATATTGTATTCTCGAAAATCATATCGTATGTTTTCATTTTTTTATCGAGCGAAATACTAAGCAGAATAAATAATGACGGTTCTTTATGCGCGCCATCATATAGCGGATATTTCATACTGTAGTAATTTATCCCTGCAATATTTAACTTCCTGATACTATTAAACCCGTCGGTCTTTGAGAAAATATCTGCCTGGTAGGCAAATTCGGGTACCGTATTGGTGAACACGGCATCAGGCCTGTAAAGCACAATGTCCAGATGGTGGATATCCTTCAGGTTCTGGATATCACTTTTTGTAATTACCTTGCCCTGAATCATCACCCCGGCCAATGTTTTATTTTTCTGCACAATCGGGACAGCAACTATATTGACAACTTCATCATCAATAATTTCATAGCTGTTAAGCAGCCTTTTTTTTAAGCCCGCTTTTTTTACGATTCTTTTCAGGCCGGCCAGATCCAGCACCCGTTTGGAAGAAAAAACAGCCCGGCGCGAAACCCCTGTTGCGATCTTTGTACCTGCTTGCTCCCTGTAGAACAAAAGAAAGTCACCGCTTGTATATTGCAGCAATTGCTTGAGGCGGCCCCGCATTACCGAGCTGTTTTTTAATGAATCCGGATTACCGGACTCCAGCTGATCCTTTAAAAATTTACTGTTCTGGGCCAATTGATAGCGCCGGTGATTAAAAAAATTCTGGCTAACGACATTGGCGTTATTCAATTCCACAAGGGCTTCATTGCTGACATATCTACCAATCAAAAAAACGGTGATGACGTACATGCTTGCCAGCACAACAAGCACCAGAGAGACAATAAACAGGGCATTTTTCCGCTCGATATTCATGCAGGCTCTTTCTTCGACCTTTCACAGTTATTCTTTTAACTATGTCGACTGGCGCGGGTAAAAATGAAGTGCCCTGTTCCCATACGCCGGCAGAATACAGCCTGAAATCAGGCCCGGATAATGATATGTTTAGTAAAACCGGACGGGGAAATGATATGGACACTGACAGCCTGGAGATCCTGAGGCAAAAACTGGCTGAATTTGCACGGCAACGGGACTGGGACCAGTTTCATTCACCCAAAAACCTGTCGATGGCCCTGATTGCCGAGGCAGCTGAATTAGTAGAGCATTTTCAATGGCTTACAGAAGATGCCAGCAATAACCTGGCCGCCGGGAAAAAACATGAGGTCGGCCTGGAGCTCGCCGATATACTGATTTTTCTGGTCAGGATCGCAGACAGGCTCGGTATTGACCTGATCCAGGCCGCTGAAGAGAAGGTCACAATTAACGAAACCCGCTACCCGGCGGAGCGGGTTCGGGGACAGGCAAAAAGGGCGGAGGAATATGACAAGTAAGCCTGCCGGCTCCTCACCTCCCTGACTTTTATGCGGATCAGTATTCGCCCGCGCCCACATCGGTATAAACTTGTCGGGCCACTTTAATACGCAGAGCCTATTTATTTCTAAAGCATTCCTTTGTGTGACCGTTAATAACATAAAGGACGTATAAATCATGGATATAAAAACAACAATGGAAATGTGTCAAAATACTGACAGTCTGCCAGTAATTTTAACAATGGAGAATGTCTATATGATCATGGATAAATTAAATGTCGCTAACCAGTCCATCCTGGAGTGCTGTCCAAGCGACATTGTACAACTGGACAGCTCATATAATGTCACCCGGATAGGTGAAGGTCTGTGTACACTCATGGGCCTCAATGCTGAGCAGGTCATTGGTCAAAATGGACTGGATATTCATCATCACTTGAAAAAATTGCTGGAATCAGAAAATCACACAAGCATCACCACGACTGATGGATCTACCTACAAGTACAACCACATAGTGCATGCAGGCAAAGATGGCGATACTGGCACGTTACATGTCTTCACCAATATCACATACATCGTCGATCTGTATAACGAAAACCAGCGATTAAAAGAAGAGGCAAAACAACTCCAGCTCATTGACCGGGATACCAGCCTGCTGACACACCGGGCGCTTCTGCTAATTCTTGAGTCCCAGGTTTCTCAATGCAGACGATACGAAACACCTTTGTCCATCATCAAGCTCGCTTTTGAAGCAGACAGGGACAATCCGGATTTCAAACACAAGATACTCAAGATCAGCCGCTTATTGAAAGAGCAACTGCGCTGGTCTGACCTGATCGCGCGTTCCGGTGAAGGACAGTTCACTATTATTTTACCGGAAACTGAACATAAGTCAGCGGCAAATCTGATCAGCAAACTAAGGAAAATGATTTGCCAGTGGGATGATAACTGCCATGTCAATTTTGGTACCGCAAACTGGGCCAAGGGCTCCAACTCGACTGATCTGCTCAAAGAGTGTGATAATAATCTGGTTAAAAATTCAGGCAGCCAAACCATCGGTCAGGATGTTGCGCAACTGTATGGACACAAGAAATAAATGGCAATATATAAATAATGGCACAGGAGAAAAAAAAACGGTTCTATTCTGACGACGACAAATCCGTACTGGCTATCAAGGACCGTTTTCTGAAAGTAAATAAAGACCGTCTCAATACGGTCAGGAATACACTCAGACACCGTCAGAGGCAATTCCTGGATATTGTTCCCCTACTATTTCATTATAATGATTTGCGCCTGCCGGGACACGTCGGAGAAGAGTGTCCCATCGGGATTTATGACTACAGCCCCGCCAGCGAAAGCATTGATGCAGCAAGAAGCCTGGTAAAAAATTATGGGGATAAAAGATCTCCATTACGTGAATATCACATCTACGCCCTTTACGTGATCGGCAGTGCCGGCACAATTGCCTACACAGATAAAAGTGATCTGGATATATGGGTCTGTCATCGTTCTGACCTCTCCGAGGAAGACGTTTATGCATTACAGCAGAAATGTGACAAGCTAACGGTGTGGGCCGCATCAATAAGCCTTGAGGCGAATTTTTTTCTTCTCACACCGGAATCCATTCGTGAGGGCAGAATCGAAAGCATGTCGGAAGAAAGCAGTGGCAGTGCCCAGCACTTGCTACTCATCGAAGAATTCTACCGATCGGGTCTGCTGCTGGCAGGCCGTGTCCCGGCATGGTGGCTTGTGCCGCCTGATCAGGAGAATAATTACTACCAATACCTTGAAAAGCTCCTGTCAAAAAAAATTATCGCAGAAAATGATATTGTTGATTTTGGCGATGTCAACAGCATATCGCCGGCAGAATTTTACGGGGCCGCTCTCTGGCAGCTAAACAAGGCCATCACATCCCCCTACAAATCAATATTAAAACTGCTTCTGATGGAATCTTACGCAAGTGAATACCCGAACACCGAACTGTTGTGCACCCGCCTGAAGCGAGCCATCTATGATGGTGAAACCAATATAGACAAACTTGATTCCTATGTACTTATGATTAGCAAGCTGGATGAATATTTTTCCCATAGCGAGTCACAGGAGCGGCTGCAACTTGCCAGACGTTGTTTTTACTTCAAGGTAAACGAATGGCTGACAGACAATACACAGCATGTTAAATCACGAACACATGAGATAATGTCGGAACTGACCAGCCTGTGGAAATGGACACGCGATGACCTGCTGCTACTGGACACGAGGGATAGCTGGAAAATTGACAGGGTTCAGGAGGAACGAAAAATACTGGTCAAGGAACTGACAAACAGCTATAGAATGTTAACTGACCTGGCCCGCCAGCACACCATGGAAACCAACATAAGCCAGGAAGACCTTAACATTCTGGGGCGCAGACTTTATACAACATTTGAACGCAAGGCAGGCAAAATCGAGTTGGTCAACCAGGGTATCTCTGCCGATGTCTCTGAACGCAGGCTGGCATTCGTGCATCTGATGGTAAATGGCACACCAACATGGCTTTTATACAGAAGGGAATACAAGCCGGATAGTAAAGCAAGGCAGGTACCCATCAAGCGTAGTCAGGGTATTCTTGAGCTCGTTGCATGGAGTTACTTCAACGGGCTTATCGGTAACGAGACCATGGTCACGCTTCAAAACTATTTACAGGGAATAAGCTCGGCTGATTTACTGAAACTGATCGAAACATTCCAGAGCCGTTTCCCTGGTGGAAAGATCAGTAAATCCAGCGTCAAACAACTAAGCGGACCTGCCACCATTGTTAACTCCGCTATTTTTGTTAATCTCGGTATCGACCCGTTTTTATCTCACTCAAGAAGGGGGCTGCAACTGACCAGTAATCGGTCAGATCCATTAAGCTTCGGGGGAAAGTGGCAAAATCTGTTACAAAGCTGTTGCAGTCTGGTTATCACAAGTTGGGGTGAAATCCTTACAAGCAAATATGACGATGGTGATTGCGTGCTGGATTGCCTGACAGAATACCTGTCATGGACACCGCTTTCGCGAGAGGCGAAGCCATCCGCCGCAATCATCTATAGCTATTCAGCCTCACAGGGTGGTTCAATCTCACGTCGTATCGCTAAATTACAGGATGATTTGATTCTGTATTTTTACAAGAACAAATGGAAGCACACAGCACGATATATCATGCGTATTGAAAAGCGCCATGTATTACTGCAGATGGAAAACGGAGTGCCTCGCTACCAGCATATCCAGAATGAACGTGAATTGATAAAAATTCTCGGTGAGCCTCAGGAACAATTCAGTCCTTACATGTTTGATCGTTATGCCAACGATATTGGTATACTGAACATTCTGCCACGTTATAACCAGCCTAATGTCATCCAGTTATTCTATTATGACAAAAATGACACCGCAGACATTTTTGTTCTGGATGAACACGGATCACTTTACTACCAGGAGATGGAATATTTTGATATCCCGACCATGCTCGGTCATTACAGGCATTTCTTTGATGCCGCTATCAAGCGAAGGAATATGCAGGTATCAGCGGAATTATCTACAGGCAAAACCTATACCTATGAATTTTACACCATCAATAAATCAAGCAAATCAGGTTTCTATGTTGAAATAAAACAAAGGCCACGCATATCAAGCAGACATAACTATTTTGATATACAGGTCATCGGCGACATCTTCAATATGAATCAGGACAGCCTGTACCTTTATTGCAACGGCAAGGAATTCTCAAATCTTGAGTTCGGTTCAAATGTTTTACGCGAAGCAGTTTTACATATACTCGGTACCCGAAAAAAAGGTGAGCGCTACCCGATCTATATAACGGATATCGACATGAACCAGAACCAGTCGGTCAGTGATAACACCTTGCAAACAGTTGAGTTACTTAATTATAAAAAACAGATTGAAGAAAGACTTAACTACACACTTAACAATATATAACACTGCAAACTATGCCGGTATAAAACCGGATTCATGTCACTCTGCATGAGAAACATCATCCATAATCGAGCGGATATCATTCGCCCAACGTTGATATAAAATGTTCATGTCATGATCATCCACCACCTGCCTGTAGTGCAACGGGTTTAACGCAACTATAATTGTTTCATCTCCCTCTGCAAAAATAACAAGTTTAAGCGGCAGGAAGGCGGCCATTTGCGGATGCCTGTCGGTTATCTTTTCAAGTTCCGGCTGTTTCCCGAAAAAAACTATTCGATACCGGTCGGTTTTGTAACCTGCCCTGGTAAGACCAATGTCAACACGCTGTATCCTGGACAGGGTGTACTTATGGGCTATGACCGAGTTTTGCAGGGCCGCCATGGCCTCGGGAAATCTGAGACTGGAACGTACCATCATCACATCCTGTGCAAGGGCAATATTCAGGAACCCCGGCAATGTCAGCAGAAATACGATTAACTTTAATCTGATATGCCTCAAAGGGATGCCTCCTCAAGAATATCTTTATACATTCTGGTCATTTGCGCACACAGTTTATTCAGCTCATCGTTGTCAAATTTTTTACTCATGGCCGAAGGATTGATGCTGGTCATTTGTACCTTTCCGTTTTGTTCCAGCAAGGTTATGCGGCAGGGCAGAAACAATCCCACGCGCGGATCAATTTTGAGCGCCCTGTCCAGCATGTTAAAGTTGCAAAAATAAACGATAACCTTTTTGGCGTCCTCCTGCCCTTCCTTGACAAAACCTTTTTCAAATTTTTGAATACGAATAAGTTTAAAATTGGAGCCGCGGATCGCCCGTTTAACTGCAATAAGGGTATCCTCCATATTTTCGGATGACTCGTAACTCAGGTAATCGGTGATTTTTGCGGCTTTTTTTACGGGATGATGCCTTTCAAACGACCGTACATAGGTAACCAGGTCATTGATATCATCTTCCTTCAGGCCATTTCCCCTGTATGAATTCATTGGCGTCCCAAGCCGGCCCTTGATCAATGTCTGCCTGATCATTTCATCGCTGGCGGAAGACAGGAACCCCGGGTTATTGATCGCTGGCGCAATAATGGGTAGCTTGCGAGGCCGGGAAAAGGTCACACCCGTACCCGTACCGCCTTCGCCTGTCATGCCATGACAGGCCGTGCAGTGTTGTTTGAACAAATCTTTACCTTTTTTAACATCGCCCTTGATTTTTGTCTGAAGAAAAACCGGTGCCGGCTTGCCTGACCAGTTCCGGATAACGTTAACGATGGCCTCCACCTGGGCATCACTCAGGTCACTAAAGGCGGGCATAACCCGACCCGGGCGTCCGTGACGTATGGTCCTGAACAGGTACCGGTCAGAGACACTCTCTATAAAACCAGGCAATGCCAGCGGTACGCCGACGCCTCCCATGCCATCATTACCGTGGCATGCGGCACAATTCCGGGAATAAAGCCTCTTGCCGTCGGGCGCCGCCAGCGTAGTCGAGCTTATTATTAATAAAAACAATATGTTAAATATTATTTTCAAGACCATTCCTTGATTAATTAAAATATTAGCAGATACTAATAAAATAGGACCTTAAGTAGAAAAAAACAAGGCTGACATGCAAAAATTGTGACCTGGATCAGTATTTAGTTCCGTAAAAAACAAATTCAGCCGGTTTCACAGGTCTGGATTCGTTTCCTGGAGGCAATTGAGAATAAACCCCCTGATATCCTTGATCTGTTCTGCACAAAGGGTATGCCCCATCGGGTACTCCTTCCAGGTCATATCCAGGCCCTGCTGTCTCATGGCACCACAGGATAGCCGGCCAAACTCGGGCGGAACCACGGCATCATTCGATCCATGCATAACCATCAATGGCGTATGCCGCTGATCATGGCTCAGCTCGGAAGCCAGGCTGTCGCGCAATGGCAAATAGGTCGAAAGAGCAAGGATACCGGCCAACGGTTTTTCATACCTCAGGCCTGTATGTAATACGATCGCGCCCCCCTGCGAAAATCCGGCCAGCAGAATCCTGTCTGTACTGATACCCCGGCTCTGTTCCTTATAAATAAGCGATTGCAGTCGTGCCTGGGATGAACGAATACCCTCCTTGTCTTCAGGATATTCAGGGCCGATACCGACGATATCGTACCAGCCCCGCATGGCCTGCCCGCCATTCAATGTAATGGGCCGTACCGGTGCGTGAGGAAGTATAAACCGAATGGGTGGAGAGTCTGGCAGATCAAGGGCCTCGATCACCGGAACAAAGTCATTCCCGTCTGCACCCAGGCCATGCAACCAGATGACCGATGCCTCGGCAGGTTTTTCTGGCTCCAGCTCGATGACTGAAAGCTCGGCTGTCATTTGCTCTCCGTATAACTACAAATAAAAAGGCCGGCACGTCTCCTTTAGCGCTACTAAAGAAGACCCACCGACCTGGCTTATGGTGAGCCGGATCTGTAAAATATAGACTGGTTTTCACTGTTGTCCGTTAACCCGTGACGAATGTAGCTGAAATGTAAGCAGCAAGTGCGTTTCGGGTCAACCCGCAATCCGGACATGAAACCGGCAAGCCCTCACATTGTTATGTGCTTCATAAAGTTAACGGGACATTAGCAATGACCGGTTTTATGAAATTTTCACTTCCTTGCTGTCACTTTCACCTTTGTTGTCGGCCCACTTGATGGTAACCTTGTCGCCTGCCTTTGCACCTTTAAACTTGCATTGCATAAATGGATTTTTGGAAACGGCCGGGCCTAACATCCCGTCGAGCACAACCTTGTCGTTGTGTTCAACAATCAGTGATTGAATATAATGCGCAGGAATCTTCTTGCCCGTTTTTTTATTCTTACGCCTCCCGGTCTCCATAGGATGGGTAATCAACATCTTGAGTATTGCGAGATCGCCATCAACCCACACACGTGGACGTATTGTATTTACAGCCATAATATACCTCGTTCTTTTCTATTCTGTTCCGGAATGTTGCGCTAACCGCCACATCCACCAATTGTGACCTTCACTTCACGACTTGCGCTGTAAAGCTTGCCGCCCGATTTCACCACTGCAAGCACACGGGAGGTCTTGGCGATCTTGACGCGTGTCTTCACAAAAGGCTCGGTTACCGAGGACAAATTGAAGCTTGAAGTCAGCGGCTGGGCATTCTTTTCAACCAGGATACTGATCGAAGAGACATTTTTCAGCTTGCTGGTGACAGCGATATTAACCACCGCCCCGTTTTCAGCAATCGGCGGGGCCTTGATGGTGATGTCGCCGCTGGTCGCCAGTCCGCTGCTGCCCAGCAGGTTCTTGACCGCATTGTCTATAGTCTTGGATTTAAAGGCCGATTTGGGCCATGCCGCCATCACGACTTGTGGCGTTAGCAGTCCTGCACCTGCGGCTATTCCCGCCACACCAGCTGTCAAACTGCTCTTTAACAGTGTTCTTCGTTTCATTTTCTATAATCTCCTTAACCAGATAGAATTCTATCAATATGCTCTTGCATGAACAGGTATAAGGCAAGTCTCATACCACTTTAATATTTATTAGTATTTTCATGATGTTAGCAGTTTTGTGACATTAAAGCAGGTGGAAATAGCTGCATTTTGCATTAATCTGAATTGCATAATAGTTCATTCCATTAGGCTTGCCTGCAAATAGACAGCAGCCCGGTCTTCACCACCTGTACATTTACATTCGATAATAATAAGGCCGATACGGAGTAATATCGGCCTTATTCGCCATTCCCTTAGTAAATTCCGGAATTATCAGCTGGACACAGCGATAGTGTCCCGGGTAATTAATACACCCAAATAGCCTGACCGATGATTCCGGGATAAAATCCCTATCGAACCTTAACGGTGTGTGAATCATTGTCGCCGAGGTTATCAACCCAGCTGATTTTCACACTGTCGCCCTTTTTTGCGCCCTTGAACTTCAT
>DRJK01000177.1 GCA_011052215.1 Gammaproteobacteria bacterium | reverse complement strand
TTGCCAAACAGGCGTATATCGGTTTTGGCTATGCGCAGTGCATCATCGACACCTTCAAAGCAAATTCCTTTTTCATCCAGCCCCCCGTAGATCACCGCGCTGGCTCCAGCCGATATCAGCTCGACACAGACAGGTAGCCCGAGGATGGCCCTGGCATGTAATTCAAACTCATTTTGTTGCTGGGTCGCCATCGTCACCATGCCGGTATCATGCGGTCGCGGGCTGACCTCACTGAACCAGGCATCATCACCCTTGATAAATAACTCAACACCGAACAGGCCATGTCCGCCAAGGCTGGTGGTAACCTTTTTTGCAATATATTGTGCATTTCTGAGTGCCTTTTCAGACATCGGCTGTGGTTGCCAGCTCTCGACGTAGTCACCTTTTTCCTGTATATGCCCTATTGGCTCGCAGAACAATGTTTCGGTGTGACCTTTTTCATTCAGTGCCCTGACAGTCAGCAGTGTTATTTCATAATCGAACCGCACCACTTCCTCGACAATAACCTTGCCATGGTTAATGCGCCCGGCTGACATGGCATATTGCCAGGCTGTCTCAACATCTTCCGGGCTGTTAATCGTTGACTGCCCTTTACCGGAAGATGACATCACGGGCTTTACAATACTGGGATAACCCACGCCCGCGTCGATGACCTGCTGTAGTTCATTCAGGGATTCTGCGAAGCCATAACGGGAGGTACGCAAACCCAACTCCTCTGCTGCCAGCTTACGAATGCCCTCACGGTTCATGGTGAGCTGTGTTGCTCGCGCCCGGGGGATAACGGTGGCCAGGCCTTCGGCTTCAATTTCAGCAAGGGTGTCGGTTGATATGGCCTCGATTTCGGGAATTATGATATGCGGCCTTTCCTGCTCAACCAGTTTACGCAAGACTTGCGCATCGGCCATGTCAATGACACAGGATCGATGGGCAACCTGATGGCCCGGTGCGTTTTCATAGCGGTCAACCGCGATGACCTCTACACCCAGTCGTTGCAGGGAAATAATTATTTCTTTACCCAGTTCACCACTTCCCAGTAACATAACCCTGGTTGCGTGTCTGGATAATGGTGTTCCCAGCCTCATAGATTGCCTGTTCCTGCAGGATTAACCTCTTGCAGCCATCTTGCCTTATTGGCGGGTGATGTCAATGAATGAAGTGGCTTGTTAGCCCGAACGGGGTTCGGTTGCTGTCATTAACTTGCAGACTCAACGCAATGATTATCATGCATCTTGATACGGTCGATAAAATAGGTCGGATTCTGTAGCATGCCCAGTAATGCTTCCTCACCAACGGGTTTGCTGAAAAAAAAGCCCTGGATCAGGTTACAATTCAGCGCAGACAGGTATCTAAGCTCTTCGATCTGTTCCACCCCTTCGGCAATAACGGTCAGCTTCAGGCTGAATGCCAGTGCGATGATGGCCGTCACGATGGCGGCACTGTCGCTGCTTTTATGCACATCCGTGATAAACGACCGGTCGATCTTGAGTACATCAACAGGCATTTTCTTCAGATAACTTAATGATGAGTAACCTGTTCCAAAGTCATCTGCCTCGATGAACACCCCCAGATCCCTTATCGCATCAAGTTTTCTTATACTGACATCGCTCTGGTCCATCAACATGCTTTCGGTTATTTCCAGTTTCAGGTACTCCGGCGCAAGCCCACTTTTAAGCAGGGCATTTTCAACTGTTTCGACAAAATTAATCTGCTTGAACTGGACCATGGAAATATTGACTGCCATTGCCATTGGTGCATATCCGATATCCTGCCACTCCCGCGCTTTCATACAGGCTGTGCGCAACACCCATTCCCCCACGATCGACATGAACCCGCTTTCTTCCAGAATTGGAATAAACCTGGCTGGCGGTATGATACCGCTCTCGGGGTCCTGCCAGCGCAGCAAGGCCTCGACACCAAAAATACTGCTCGTTCTTAGATCGACTATCGGCTGATATTCCAGAATGTATTCATTGTTTTCAAGTGCGCTATGCAATTTTCGTTCGAGCTCGGCCTTTTCGGCATTACTGCGCCTGAGGCTGGATGAGAAGAATAAATATTTATTACGCCCTGTCTCCTTGGCTGCATACATTGCATCATCTGCATTTTTAAGTAGTGTCTCCATATCCTGATCATCGAATGGATAGATGGTCACCCCTATACTTACAGATGTTTGTATTTTGTGCCCATTCAGCTCCATGGGGTTTTTCAGTGCATCAATAATTCTTTTACAGACCAGATCAACCTCATCAACATGCGAAAAACCATCGAGGAGAATTGTAAATTCATCTCCGCCCTGTCTTGCGACGATATCGGTTTCGCGTATACACTCAGATAATTTTGAACCAACCTCTATCAACAAGGCATCACCTGTTGTGTGCCCAAAGTTGTCATTAATGCCTTTGAACCTGTCGAGGTCAAGAAATAATATCGCTATAAGACTCTCTTTTCGTTTTGCCTGACTAATTCCAGTAGCCAGCCGATAATAAAACATTTCGCGGTTAGGTAACCCGGTAAGCCCGTCATGGTAGGCCAGGTGCCTGATCCTGTCTTCATCCTTCTTTTTTTGTTCGAAATGGAAATTAATATTATTGTTAACACGCCTTACAAAGATAAAATGAAATGCATATATCAGAAATAATGACAGAAAGGTGATACCGGCGATCAGGTTTCGATCGCTGATCACCTGTGCATAAAGATCTGTGATATCGGAGTAGATTTCAATTACCCCGACCACACCATTCTCTTTTTTATTCTGCTGATATACCGGCACATAGGTGGATAGCAACCATAATCGGGCCTGGCCAACCTTTCTCTGCTTCATTCTTGATACGACATGCCCTTCAAGCGCATTTTTGGCGTATTCGTTTGACTTTTTTTCGGTACCTTGGCGTTTGCTGTTGTTTGTTGAAAACAGAAGGTCACCCTTTTTACCGAATATCTTGATTTTTACAATCGATGTGGAGCGGGTGAGGGACTCAATATCATCCTTTATTGATTTATAAAACAAGCCCGTTTGAGAGCCCGCAGTGCCTGTGTGGGCTTCATTGCTTAAATGCCGGGGCCAGATATTATTGGCCAGTACCGTAGCAAGCGATACATTATTGCTTTCGCCCACGCGTTCAAGATTTTTTATCGAACTGTAATGGTACAAAATACCGAGGACTGTACTGGCAATAACTATCCCCGCCAGGCTTATCCAGACAAAATAATTCAATAGCTGAAACCGTGTTGATTGCCCTCTCTGGACTTCGTCTTCCTGCATGCCTTTTATTGTCCGCCTGACATCTACTGTTAAGTTCCTGCAAATGATAAGAATATTTCATATTCAACAAGTTAGCGGCAAGTCAGGCGAGATCTAAAACAGGGTATGACCTCAGGTGCGCAACCCGTACCCTTTATTTAGCAAATGCAGTGAAAACCAGAATAAGCCAATGATAAAACCGATAATAATACAGTACGAGGTAAACAGAGGTATGTCTGTGATTCCCAGGAATCCATATCGAAATGCATTAACCATATATAATATAGGGTTTGCCAGGGAGGCATTTTGCCAGAACCCGGGGAGCATATCGATGGAATAAAAAATCCCGCCCAGGTAGGTCAAGGGGGTCAGGACAAACGTGGGGACGATGGATATATCATCAAAACTGCGGGCATAGATCGCGTTGATCAACCCGGCAAGTGAAAACAGCACGGCAGTCAGCAGGACCGTTGAAATGATCACAAGGGTATGTGCAAAGTTCAGGTCACTGAAAAACCACGCCACCAGGGTGACTGATGCACCTACTGCCAGACCACGGCAGACACCGCCGCTAACATAACCCGTGAGGATGATGTAATTAGGGGTCGGTGAGACCAGCATCTCTTCAATATTATGCTGGAACTTGGACCCATAAAATGACGAAACCACATTGGCATAGGAATTGGTTATGACTGACATCATAATCAGGCCGGGGACGATATAGTCTATGTAGTTAAAACCCTGCATCTGGCCAATCTTCGGGCCTATCAAACGCCCGAATATAACAAAGTACAATGCCGTGGTTATCACAGGGGGCAGTATCGTCTGAAGCCAGATACGCATAAACCTTAACATTTCCTTGGTCACAATGGTTTTCAGGGCAATGTACTGTTCCAGGTATGTCATGGGCTGTCACTCTGGTTTGATTCGATCAGATTAACAAATAACTGTTCAAGCCGGTTCGTTTTGGTCCGTATACTGGAAACGTTTATTCCCCGTTCATTCAGCAGGGAAAACAACTGGTTCATATCACCGTCCTTACCAACCTCGACCTCCAGTGTTGTACTATCGATCTGGTTGACAGAAAAACCGCTCAGGCCGGAAACAGCTTCATGCGGGGCTGGCAAGTCCAGAACATAGGTATCTGTTTGCAATTTCCCCAACAGTTTTTTCATGCTGGTGTTCTCGATCAATATACCCTTATCAATAATAGCTATATTGCGACAGAGGCTCTCGGCCTCTTCCAGGTAATGAGTCGTCAGGATGATGGTTGTACCCTGAGCATTAATTTCACGCAGAAAAGCCCACATAGAACGTCGGATTTCTATATCAACGCCTGCCGTCGGTTCATCAAGGATCAGCAACTCAGGGCGATGTACCAGTGCGCGTGCAATCATCAGCCGTCGTTTCAGTCCACCTGACAGGTTTCGTGCCTGTTCAAACCGTTTATCCCACAGCCTCAACTCCTTCAGGTAACGTTCTGCCCGTTCATAGGCCAACTTTCTGGGTATGCCGTAATAGCCGGCCTGATTTGCAACAATTTCAAGTACCGGCTCAAAGATATTAAAGTTAAACTCCTGCGGGACCAGCCCCAGCAACTTTTTAGCCCTGCCAAAGTCAGTGTCTATATCGTGGCCCAAAATGCTGACATGCCCGGATGTCTTCCGGACCAGTGAGGCCAGTATGCCGATCGTCGTTGACTTCCCTGCACCATTGGGCCCCAGCAAGGCAAAAAAATCCCCCTTGTCGACGACAAGATCGATGCCTTTCAGGGCCTCAAAACCATTTTCATAGGTCTTGGTCAGATTTTTTATTTCAAGGGCTCGGGACATAGTCTGCAATTATTAATGACAGGAAACACCATTATATAATGAATATGTCTCACCTTAATAATATAATCTTCGTTGTGCATTATGAATACCCTGTGTACTGATGGCCCGGGTGCCTGTACAGCCACTGCTTATCTCCTTATAATCGGGCCTGCCATTTAACAGATAGATAGCGTTTAACTGTCCCTGATTTATATAATTAATTGTTTCCGGAAAAGATAACCATGCCATCAAATATCATAAAGCTTGTCCTCATCAGCATGACCATTTCAGCATTGCTGGGTTTCCTCGGCCTGCAGGCCTCCCCTGCTATCAACCTTGAGGGCTATTCCGGCAATGAACAATTTGCCCTGGCCATTGGTGCCAGCGCGCTGATTGCCTCACTTGTTACGGGCATCGTGCTGTTAATCAAGCCATACGATCTGCCCATACAGAAACAGACCCTGTTTATCGGCAACCTGGCGTTCAAGGCATCCGAGCGTGAATTACGCAGATTATTCAACCGGTATGGTGAGGTCTTTTCCGTCCGGCTGATGACAGACAAGGCAACACGCAAGCCACGTGGTTATGGTTTTATTGAAATGGAAAAAAAGGCTGCCAATGTGGCGATCGCGCAACTGAATGAAAAGGAATTTATGGGCAGAGACTTACGTGTCGGCCATGCAAACGAACCTTCACACCACACACACGGCTAATACAGAAAGTTAATAGTCATTACAATAACACATTTCCTCTGCGATCTTGCCGTACTCTGCGTCCTTTGCATTTAGCTGGATATTCAGCAAATACCACCGTGCATGGTTCGCCAATCTCCGCTTTTTTACCCATTGCCATGCAAGGGCGCGTGCTAAATAATACTACCCCGTATTTCTGACTTTTTCTTTCAGACGAATAAAATCATTATGTGAAACATAAAGCAGGTCTGAAACTTTTCTGATAACATACTCTTCATGCATATCCAGCACACCATCGGCATAGGCTATTTTCCACAGGAACTCGATTATCAGTAATTTCTGTTCACGACCGTACCCCCTGTTTATCAGGGAGGTAAACTGATAATAGTCGGTTGCATCATGTAATTCCCCGGTTGCCAGCTCCAGCTGGGTTTCTGCCTCCTGCCGATTGATTGAGAATTTCATCATCATGGCACCAACAACAGTTTCAATCTCTTCATCTGTTTTACGGTCATCCACCCGCATAACCTCAACCATCAATGCCGTGGCGGCCAGTTTCAACTGGTGTTCTGAATCAATCTCGCTCGGGGATTCGGGTTTCAATAACTGATTATAAAATTCCTGTAATTTTCTTAACATAGCTATTCCGGATACTTCTATTGTCGATCATCAAAAGTCGTCATTTTTTCCGGCAGACTTTCCCAATGACAATCTTTCAGGGGTCGGGCCAGTTTGTTGATGGCCCCCGTTTCTACCAGCTTTTTCTGTTCGCTTTTTTTATAATCACCATAAAACGGAAGCGTAATCAGAAGGGCCTTTTCCTTGTATTTTTTTATCGGGGTCAGTACGTCCTGTCTACGCGTATGATAGGCATCTTCGCCTTCCGCACACTGTTTATCAAAGACATTAAAATGCCTGCAAGCCAGTGGCCTGAGCGGGTGAATGGAGCACTCACCAGCCAGTAAAAATGGACACCCATCAATATTATTGTGGTTCGCCAACTGCTCTTTTAGCCTGCTGCGTTTCTCGCCTGTCACTTTTTCCGTCACATACCATGTCATGCCTACCAGCTCGACTGGATAGACCGGGATATCCTTGTGCGTTTTGCAACAACTCGAGCAACCTTTTGCACAGGCCAGCTCCCTGCCTCTGGATAGCTGCCGATTGATAGCCTCGCAAATACCCTTGTCTGCCTCATAGTAGGAATCCAGCAACGGCACCAGCCATGAATGAACCGCCTCATTCAGCGGGAAACTGACCCGGTTGGCGACTAAATGAACTGGTAATAAATCACTCATAACACTTTCCGGCTACAAAAAGAGATTATGCCACAATCGGCAACAATACTTAAGGAACCTCTGCTACACGGATGCGGCAGCCCAGCCGCCCTGGATGTTATGGTATGCTATGTTTTGTGTGTCCTGATCCGGCTTACCGGCTCCATGTCCGTATTACTCAATTAGCTCAAAACGTACATGCCGATTACGTTTCAACTACATTCGTTACGGGTTAATGGAACACCAGTGATTTCAGGTAATTCAACAAACAGAAATCTTCTCGACACCGACCTCGTTCCCACAATATCCGGTTTGCTCTATTTCTGAAAGATTATTCAATGTAGTCCGGGCAATATTTTCCATCGCCTGCCGCGTAAAAAAGGCCTGGTGCCCGGTAATAAGAACATTCGGAAAAGTCAGCAGCCTCTCAAAAACATCGTCCTGAATAACCTCGTTGGATAAATCCCTGAAAAAAAGATCACCCTCCTGCTCATAGACATCGATACCCAGATACCCTACCTGTCCTCTCTTCAGTTCCTCAATCATTGCCCGGGTATCGATGATCGCACCCCGGCTGGTATTAATGAGCATGACACCTTTTTTCATTTGCTGAAGGGCCCGCCTGTCAATCATGTGGCGGGTATCACAATTTAACGGGCAGTGCATCGTGATAATATCAGACTGCGCATAAAGCGACGCCAGGTCGACATACTCGACATCACTACAATTTGTATTTAACACCGGGTCATAGGCCAGCACCCTGCATCCAAGCCCGTTGATGATTGTCGCCATTACCGAACCTATTTTTCCGGTTCCAATAATACCCACTACAAGACCATGCATATCGAAACCCATCAGCCCCTGAAGTGAAAAATTACCTTCACGCACCCGGCAATATGCCTTATGAATTCCCCTGTTCAGGGCCATCATCAGAGCCAGTGCATGTTCGGCAACGGCATAGGGTGAATAATCAGGCACACGGACAACCCGGATACCCAGTTTTTGACATGCTTCAAGATCGACATTATTAAAACCGGCACAACGTAAGGCGATCGACTTTACGTTCCGGGCTGAAATCTCCTGCGCGACCTTGTCTGTAATATCGTCATTAACAAAAATACAAACCGCATCTGTGTCATTGATCAGTTTTACTGTTTGCTCGTCCAGGCTGACATCAAGGTATCTGAGTTGGTGGCCAGCTGTCTGGTTGGCCCAATCCAGAAATTGTCTGTCATAGTCCTGTGCACTGAATACCAGTACTTTCATACCATGCCTCGCGAAGAATATTAAACATAAAAAAACAAGCCTGCGTGCAATTTGTATTCTGCATGGCCAGACCCCGGGGACAGCACCGATCATCCGATAACCAGCCGATAACGATACGCATCAAATAGTATATTTCCTAAACCCTTGTTTCGCCATGCATGGATGCAAATAAGCATCATCAATATTTGCGGGTATCCCTTTACACGCCGTCACGGCAGTGCCTCTTTTTGTCTCATCGCACGAAGCGGTGGTTTACCAGGTTTTAATCAACGATAGAGGCCAGACCCACCATAAATAATCAACTAACTAACTGAAAAAATTAACTATATAATGTTAATATTAATTACTTTTGTTAGCTCTTAAATGACGTTATACTATCAGTATATCGATTCTTTAACCTGATTAAAAAACTCTAGTTAATATGGCCACCGACGCCACCTGAAAATGACGAGTGCTTCTCAGAATTGATAACTGCCCTTGATGCAGGAATGGTATATGGATAGAGTTAGCACCAGTATATATAAGGAATTAATGGATGAAACGTTTCAGACTACGCAACCTTTTTTCAAGGAATTCCGGCTTACGCGAACGTCGTAGAGGGCAACGTCGGGAAGAGAGCAACGGCTCAACTATTCTGGTTGTTGATGACTCCAGGACTATCCTCTTTACCCTGAAAAAAATCCTTGAACAGGATGGTTATACCACCCTGGTTGCCAATAACGGCATGGAGGCAATCAATATAGCCAAGACCTACTCACCCGACCTGATATTGATGGATGTGATTATGCCGGGAATAAACGGATTCCGTGCAACCCGCATGCTGAGCAATGATGAGTCCACTTCAGATATACCCATAATAATGATGAGTGGTGATAACCAGGCGATGCAGGAATACTGGGTTTGCAAGATTGGGGCAAAGGATTTTTTAAACAAGCCTTTCAGGCGTGGTGATATTTTCCAGAAGGTTGAGAAATTTATACGGCGGGCACAGGTAGCGTAATCTAATACTACCCGCAGGGCCGGTGGTTTACCCGATTTTAATGATACGATTGGTATACGGCCAGATTATTTTTTCAACATCCTTTCCAGCTTTTCTATCTTCTTTTTCATTATTTCAGATATCTTGGCCATTTCCTGGCGCAGGAAGATACTTTCAATATTCATCTGCAACTGGTAAGCCAGCCGGTCGAGTAACTGCTTGTCATTATTGGTATAACCGGAAGCACCACGTTTATTAAGCACCTGTATCGCCCCGGTGACCCTGTCAGTACTTACCCCGAATACCGGTACACACAAGGTATCCCTGGCTATAAAACCGGTTTTCATCGAAATAACATCGTGCTCTCCCACTGATGCCTCCATCTCCATATCAGCAACCGGCTTACCGGTAGAGATGACTGTTCCGACAATTGAGCCACGGGTGGGGACTGTAACCTGCTTTTCCTCCAGCCCTGTTCCACACTGCAACCAGACCCTGTCCTCTTCCGGGTCGAGGATAAAAATACTGCAACGTTCTACATCCAGAACTTTTGGCAGGATATCAATGAAGAACTGTAATAATTCCTTGTTGCCTGTCTTTGCCCAGGCATTTTCCAGTTTTTCCTGCTTGGTGCGTATACTTTCAAGCTTGTTTTCCAGTGCCTCTTTATCCATAACCTGATCTCTTCCTGCAATTTCTCTGTGATGACAATATCGTTCATTTTAGTACGGATATAGGCATTTTTCCTGTATCGAGTTCACTAAAAACCGTTTAGATGTATTTGACAGTATCGTATTCAGGCAACAATGGCCTAAAAAAATATTTTGTGCGGAAGTGGCCAGAGGGTAATTTTATTTTAAAGGTATGAAACGGTCCCATGGTCGCTTCTACCGATTTCAGGTAGGTAACGGGAAGACGGGGAGGGAGGCTCTCCCGCTTGTACCCTTGCAGAAGTCTATTTCTTCTCGGGGGCTGGTTTAATACTTTCAGCAGCTATCTTTTTTGCTTTCTCCTGTATCATCTCACGTAATTCATTGATATGTGTCTTGACCTTGCCCATACCAACCTGTGCGCCCTTATTCATCAGGATCGGCATTTTTTCAATCGTCTTCCTGCCTGTCTGTGTCCTGTAAAAAGCAGAAATTTCACGCAACTCCTTTTCGCTGAATTCCTCTGTATAAATATCAATAAAATCATTCCTGATATTTTCGTAACCCAGATACTTCCTGAAGAAGCCCAGCATTATATCACGGTAAGGTTCCATCATGGGTTTTTGCCTCAGCTGTAACTGAACCATCTGCTCAATCATTTTATTCATTGAGTCCTTCATCCCTGAAACGTTTAACAGCTCCTCTGCCGCACCTCGATGGCTTTTCGAAACCGCAACTGCCGGGGTAGACACAAAACTGAACATCAAGAGGGCAACAACCAGAATTCTCATGACACTTTCCTCGGTAACTTTAACCATTTGACAGTCACAATACAGGCTTATAACCGCAGTGACAAGCTGCTATTCCGGGTCGTAACCCAGACTCGGGGATAACCATTTTTCTACCTCACCCCGCGTCATGCCAGTGCGTTTTGCATAACTCTCAACCTGGTCCCGATCAAGTTTTCCGACCGCAAAATAGCGGGACTCCGGATGCGAATAATAAACGCCGCTAACGGATGCCGCCGGCACCATGGCCATTGATTCTGTTAACCAGATTCCGCTATTTTTCTTTGCATCCATCAATGACCAGATCAGGCTCTTTTCGGTATGATCCGGACTGGCCGGATACCCGGCGGCCGGACGAATTCCTGCGTATTCCTCCTGGATCAGGTCTTTATTCCCGAGGTCTTCATCGGCGGCATAACCCCATATTTCCTTTCTGACCTTTTCATGTATTCTTTCTGCAAAGGCCTCTGCCAGCCGGTCGGCCAATGCCTTCAACATGATGGCCTTATAGTCATCATGGTCCGCTTCAAACCCGGCCACTTTTTCATCTACACCTATTCCCGTGGTCACTGCAAAGGTACCGACATAATCTTTCAACCCGGAGTCTCCAGGGGCAATAAAATCACTCAGACATGCATTCGGTTTGCCCGGCGGTTTCACCTGTTGCTGCCTGAGATTATGCAATACCGTCAGCACCTCGTGACGGCTGTCGTCGCTATAGACTTCGATATCATCTTCATTGACGCTGTTGGCAGGAAATATGCCCACAACAGCACGTGCCGTTAGCCATTTTTCACTGATTATCTGCCCGAGCATTTTTTCCGCATCACTAAACAGCTTGCGTGCCTCCTCACCTTTTTCCTTGTCATCCAGAATTTTCGGATAACGGCCTTTCATCTCCCAGGCATGGAAGAAAGGAGTCCAGTCGATATAGGGGCGCAACTCATCAAGCGGAAAATCCTCGAACACCGTCACACCCGGACTTGCCGGTACAGGCGGCACATAGGATGACCAGTCAATTTTTGTCTTGTTTTGTCGCGCCTGCTCCAATGACAACCAGTTTATTTTTTCACGGCGGCCAGCATGATTGGTGCGAACCACTTCATACTCCGCCCTTGTTTTTTTAACAAATTCATCATGCAGGTCCTTGCTGATCAGGTTTTGTGCAACGCCAACGGCACGCGAGGCATCCTTGACCCATACTGTCGGACCATTGGAATAGGCTGGCTCAATTTTCACGGCGGTATGCGCCCGTGATGTTGTGGCCCCGCCCAGCATTAAAGGAATGTTCATGTTCAGACGTTGCATTTCCTTGCCGATATGCACCATCTCATCCAGTGATGGTGTTATCAGACCACTCAGTCCAATGATGTCGACATTTTCCTTCTGTGCGGCCTCAAGTATCTGGTTGGCCGGAACCATTACACCCAGGTCAACGACCTCGAAGTTATTACATTGAAGAACGACACCCACAATGTTCTTGCCAATATCGTGAACATCACCCTTGACTGTTGCCATCAGGATTTTGCCGTTGCTTCGGGTTTTGCCATCTTTTTCCGCTTCAATATAGGGGATGAGGTGGGCAACGGCCTTTTTCATAACGCGTGCGCTTTTAACAACCTGGGGTAAAAACATCTTGCCGTCGCCAAATAAATCACCAACAACATTCATGCCATCCATTAGCGGCCCTTCAATAACCTGAATGGGTCTGTCGGACACCTGTCTGGCCTCTTCGGCATCTTCTATGATATAGGTATCAATCCCTTTAACCATCGCATGTTCGATACGTTTCGCTACCGGCCATGATCGCCATTCCAGATCCTGTTCTTTTTTTACGCTGCTGCCGTCACCACGATACTGTTCGGCGATCTCAAGCAGACGGTCGGTCGCATCATCCCGGCGGTTTAACACAACGTCCTCGACACGCTCACGCAATTCTTCCGGCAGGCCATCATAAACGGCCAGTTGTCCTGCGTTAACTATGCCCATATCCATACCGGCCCGAATGGCATGATACAGAAACACCGAGTGGATAGCTTCGCGAACCGGGTTATTACCCCGAAACGAAAAAGACACATTGGATACACCACCACTGATCAGCGCATGTGGCAAATTATTTTTTATAACGCCTGTTGCCTCGATAAAGTCAACGCCGTAATTATTATGTTCCTCGATACCTGTCGCCACTGCAAAGATATTCGGATCGAAAATTATATCTTCAGGCGGGAACCCGACCTGTTCTGTCAGAATTTTGTAGGCGCGCGCACATATCTCGATCTTGCGATTCTTGGTGTCTGCCTGCCCTGCTTCGTCAAAGGCCATCACAATAATAGCCGCACCATATCGCAGACACAGCTTTGCATGCTCGATAAATATTTCTTCGCCTTCCTTGAGCGATATGGAATTAACCACCCCCTTGCCTTGAATGCACTTTAACCCGGCCTCAAGAATATTCCATTTACTGGAATCGATCATGACCGGAACATCCGCAATGCCTGGCTCTTGTGCAATCAGATTTAAAAACCTGACCATTGCCGCTTCGCCATCAAGCATGCCTTCATCCATGTTCACATCAATGATCTGGGCACCGTTTTCAACCTGTTCACGGGCAACGGCCAATGCTTCATCATATTGCTCTGCCAGTATCAGCCGTTTGAATTTGGCGGAGCCGGTAATATTGGTTCGCTCGCCGATATTCACAAAAAGCGATTCATCGGTGATATTACATGCCTCCCAACCACTTAAACGTGTTATGTGATCGGATGGTTTTGGAATACGCGGTGGATACTTGCTGACTTCCTCTGCAACCGCCTTGATATGTAATGGTGATGTGCCGCAGCAGCCACCCACTATATTTACAAAACCGTTTTTTGCCCAGTCGCCGATTTCCTCGGCCAGCATCCCGGGTGTTTCATCGAAACCCCCAAAGGCATTCGGCAGGCCCGCATTAGGATGAACATTGATAAAACAATCTGCGATCCCCGCCAGCTCTTCAACATACTGCCGCAGGTCTTTTGCACCCAGGGCGCAATTAAAACCGAAACTGATCGGTTGAATATGGCGCAATGAATTGTAAAAAGCCTCCGGCGTTTGCCCTGTCAGAATACGACCGCTCTTGTCTGTAATGGTGCCGGAAATCATAACAGGCAACCTGCAATCGCTGGCATCAAAATATTGTTCAATGGCAAACAGGGCAGCCTTGGCATTCAAGGTATCAAACACCGTCTCAACCAGAATAATATCTATCCCGCCTTCGATCAGGCCGTCCAGTGCAATCGAATAAGCCTCGCGCAGATCATCAAACGTCACATCACGCGCGCCGGGATCATTAACATCCTTGGACATAGACGCCGTTACCGGCATTGGCCCCAGCACACCCGCTACATAACGCGGCTTATCCTCTGTGCTTCGTTCATCACAGGCCGCCCTGGCGATCTTTGCCGCCGCAACATTAATTTCATGTGCAAAATCCTGCATGCCGTAGTCGCCCATGCCATAGGCATTGGCATTGAAGGTATTGGTTTCAATGATATCGGAGCCGGCATCAAGATATGCCAGGTGAATGGCCTTGATAATGTCTGGCTGCGTCAAACACAGCAGATCATTATTCCCTTTCACATCGGAAGGCCAATCCTTGAATCGTTCGCCACGATAACCCGCCTCATCAAGCTTATAGGTCTGGATCATGGTGCCCATGGCACCATCCAGGATCAGGATACGTTCTTTTAATGCTTGCTCCAGTTTACTCATCAACAATCCATAGCCATTCAAGGCCATAATAAATAAGGCACTGAATTATATTGGATTTCGTTTATTGATGCTATAACGCCACAGCAATATTGAAAAACCTTGCAAATAAAATACATTACTCATGCTCAACCTCAAGAATTACACCCTGTACACCAACGACCTTGACCCGGGTATCAGACTCACAGTCCTGGCCGGTGATCTTCCAGGTTGA
>DRJK01000176.1 GCA_011052215.1 Gammaproteobacteria bacterium | reverse complement strand
TCTGCCGCACGGACGCGGCAGCCGAGCCGCCATGGATGGCATGTTTTTGCGTGTCTTGATCAGGCTTGCCGGTTTCATGTCCGGATTGCAGGTTAGTCCGAAACGCACTTGCCTCTTACATTTCAACTACATTCGTCATGGGGTAACGGGACAACAGTGATTTTTTCTTATAAATAATTTCCCTACGCCCTTCGTGGCCTCTGCGTTACTGGTATTCAGACTGATGAGACCATGCTTTTCACTATTCATGCCAATCAAATAACCGATGCTCCTTTATCATCCTGGCGACAGGTTCCGGCACCATTGACTCCCATTCCGCATACCCTTTTTTGATATTGCGTAAAACCTCGTGCGAAAAAATTGACAGGTATTCTTCATTCACAGTATCGAGGTCACGCACACATTTATTTTCCAGCAAGTGTGCATAAAGATGCCGAAGGTGACTGTCTACACACAGGTCATGGACCCCTGTTTTTTCACCTGATATCGGGTCTATCATGGGCGATACATACAATTTGAGATCATGTTTAAACATTCGACCAAATGACTCGAGAATACCGCCGGGTAAATCAGCGTAATACTTCTCGTCAAATATTTCCTTTATCGAGGGTAATCCCACTGTAAATGCGATGGGTTTTCTGGTATAGCGAAAAAGGAACTGGGCAAGCCTGTAGTATTCGCCAAAATTGGAAATCAGTACACTTTTCCCAAGCGAACAAAGGATGTCTGCACGATAAAGAAAATCCTGGACATCAATGTCATGGTTTTTTTCAGACAGATTTGCCAGCGTCATCTCTGATAGCTCGATCAACTCGTCTGTCGATATCCCCGACTCGTCAATAAATGCCTTTTGTGCGCATTCCAGCAAGTTGACAGTAAAATTGGTTGGCGGGCGAAAACGACTACGCTCAAGCAAAACGGCCTTTCCGTACAACTCATCAGAAATTTGTGCAACATGGCCATCAGCAGTAAACATGGCCGCATTTGACAAACCATACTGGACAAGCCTGAGGGCCATCAGACGATTATCCACCTGTTCAAAGGCCGGCCCCGTGAATTCGATCATATCTATTTCAACGAGTTCACTATAAAGTTGGTCAAGTAATGAGCGAACCAGTTCCTCAGGGTTTTCATGCAGGTTCATGGCTCCATAAATTAAATTGACACCCAGTATGCCCAGTGTTTCCTGGTCCTGCACATGCTGTTTGCCATGCAGGCTGACATGAATGTCAATTCGGGAAGGCTCCTCATTCGGCAGCCTCTGGAAGTGAATGCCGAGCCAGCCATGCCCGTCAGTTTTATAGGTGAAGCTTCTTGCGGCAACGGTATTGGCAAACACAAAAAAAGTACTCTCACTGCCTATGCTGTCGTTCAGCCGTTCGATCAGTAACCTGTACTCAAGGTCAAGCATACTCCTTAGCCGGTCTCTGCTCACATACCGTTTACACGGACCATAAATGGCATCACTGAATTTCATACTGTAGGCCGACATCGCCTTGGCAATGGTTCCGGCGGCACCCCCCACACGGAAAAACCAGCGCGCGGTTTCCTGCCCGGCACCTATCTCGGCAACAGTCCCGTAGATTTTTTTATCCAGATTCAGCGCCAGTGCCTTCTGATGTGGATCCTTGATTTCTCTTTCCATGAACGCTCCTTGAACAATCATTACCTTAATGAACCAGTCGTCATCAATTCTATAAACATTAGACTAAAATTACACAATATTCTCAAATTACAGTAAAATCTGCATAACCATCCCGGCGACATCAAAAGGTACAGGTCGTAATATCCATGTCATCCAGAATACTGCTATCCATTCTTGCCCGCACACCCATGCCTGTAATCAGTTTTATCGGTTATTGTCTGGGGTGGCTGTTCTGGCTTGTCCCTAACAAAAAAAGACGTATCGCCCATACAAACCTGAACTACTGCCTGCCCGAACTGGGAAGGCTGCAACGGTACAGCCTTCTCAGGCGCAGCCTTATTCATGAGGCACAAACCCTGCTGGAAATCCCCATCATGATGTCGATGCCACAAAAACGGATGCACTCAATGATCCGCGAGGTTATCGGCATTGAATATCTCAAACAAGGTATGAAGATGGGATGTGGCGTAATACTGGCGGTGCCCCATCTGGGCAACTGGGAGATTATTAACCTGCATTGCTCCTCTCTATATCCGATGACCAATCTTTATCGGCCCCAACATCGAACCCCCATGCTGGATGCCTATGTGCATGAGGGCCGGCAACGTTTTGGTGCAAAGCTGGTTCCAACCGATGCGGCCGGTGTTCGTGCCATGTACAGGGCGCTGGAAAACAATGAGCTGATTGGCATACTGCCTGACCAGAATCCTGGCAGAGGCACGGGTATTTTTGCTCCTTTTTTCGGTCATCCGGCCAATACGATGGTGTTATTGTCTCGTCTGGCCAAACGAAACCATGCGACCGTCTTATTCAGTTATACAGAGCGACTGCGTTGGGGGAGAGGCTTTCGGATGCATTTCGTTCCGGTATCTGATGGTATCTATTCCCCTGATGCAGAGGAATCGGCCAGGGCACTTAATACCGGCCTGGAAGAATGTATCAGAAAAAACCCTTCACAGTACTGGTGGAGTTACAAACGTTTCAATATTACGCCGGATGGCAGTAGCTCTATTTACCACTGAATAGCCCCCTCGCAGCAAACCACGGGGATTAAATATCAATTCCGATTCCCTGTCATAATCCCGTCAATCAGGCACAACAAACTGGCCAGGGCACCGCGGTTATTCTCAACAAATGTTGCTGCATTCTCACCCATGCGACTGCACAGATTGGCGTCCCGAAGTAACATTTCAGTACTGGAGGTCAATTGCGCCGCATCATTTACCTGGATGATTCCATTGCATTCCAGCAGCCGTGAGGTTATTTCTTCAAAATTATACATACTTGGCCCCACTACGGACGGGACACCCAGTGCTGCCGGTTCAAGCAGATTATGACCACCATGCTCAATCAGACTGCCCCCGATAAAAACAACGTCTGCCGCCGCATATAACAACAACAACTCTCCCATGGTGTCACCCAGATAGACTTGTGTGCTTTCATCACATGCCAGCCCGCTACTTCGCCTGATCGTGACGAGTTGCCTTTTGTTACACAAGGCGGCCGCACGATCAAATCTTTCCGGATGCCGGGGGACTATGATCAGCAATAAATTTCCCATGTCCTGCAACAGTTGTTCAAAACTGTCAAGAAGCAACTCTTCTTCACCTTCGTGTGTACT
Source organism: Gammaproteobacteria bacterium (assembly GCA_011052215.1). GTDB lineage: Bacteria > Pseudomonadota > Gammaproteobacteria > JAADHQ01 > JAADHQ01 > JAADHQ01. Next base: position 8,890 of record DRJK01000176.1, on the reverse strand, counting down.
GGCTGCGACCCAGACTTTTCTGTTCACACCCAGTTCTCTGCGTAACACCTCGGCACTTTCACGCAGGCTGGCAGGTAATCTCAGATCGAACTTGATACTGCCTGTTATAACAATCCGGTCATCTGCCATGCCCAGATTGCGGAAACGATCAGCGTCTGCCCTGGTCTGTGCCGCGACAGTATGTATACATTTCAGGGTAATTTGCGTCAGCGAGGGAAGCCTCTGATAACCCTTCGCAGATTTTTCAGACAGACGCGCATTTGCCAGCAGTAATGGTATTTTTCGTTTTTTGCATGCATGAAACAGGTTTGGCCAGATCTCGGTCTCCATGATGATGCCTGCTTCCGGCTTGAAGGTGTCAAGAAAACGGTTAACTGCAATGGGTAAATCATAGGGTGCATAGACATGAAACACCTTATCTGAAAACACGCCATGAACCTGCTGGCTACCTGTCGGGGTGGTTGTCGTCACCAGCATATGATGCCCGGGGTATTTATTGATCAGGGAGCGGATTAACGGGACGGCAGCCAATGTTTCACCAACAGAGACTGCATGAACCCAGATAACCGGTCTATCCGGTTTTATGGTTGTATGGCCAAAGCGTTCGGCTATTCGCATCCGATAGGCAGGTGCCCTGAGTGAACGCCAGTACAACCTGAAAATCATAAAGGGTGAAAGAAAATACAGAATTAGGCTATACAAAAATCGCATTGTCTGTCGGCCAGCCAGGCCGGTTCAGGAGTTCAACCATTGCATATATAATTTTACACCTTCTTCGACTGTCTTGAGGGGTTGATCATAACCCGCCTTGCGTAACACGGAAATATCCGCCTCGGTAAAGCTCTGGTAACGGCCCTTCAGGTGATCAGGGAATGGGGTGTATTCAATATTGCCCTGTTGATGACAGGCAATCACCGCATTGGCTACATCATTAAAGCTCTGGCTACGTCCGGTCCCGACATTGAATATACCCGACTTGTCCAGGTTATCAAGAAACCACAGGTTTATATCCACGACATCACCCACATAGATGAAGTCCCGCCGTTGTTCGCCGTCCTCATAACCATCACAACCTGCAAATAACCTGACCTTGCCATCATCCTTGATCTGGTTATTAAAATGGAATGCCACACTGGACATCGTACCTTTGTGCTGCTCACGCGGGCCATAGACATTAAAATAACGGAAGCCCGCTATCTGCGAACTGGTCTTCGGTAAAATCCGGCGTACATACTGGTCAAACAAAAACTTCGAGTAGCCATAGACATTCAACGGCTTTTCATACTCACGCTCTTCCCTGAAAACGGAACCACCCCCGTAAACCGAAGCCGATGAAGCATAAATGAAGGAAGCGCTGTTCTGCAGACAGTATTGCAATAATGTTTTTGAATACTCGTAATTAACATCCATCATGAACTTACCGTCCCACTCGGTTGTGGAACTGCATGCCCCTTCATGAAAAATGGCATCGACATCGCCACCCGGATGCACGCCTTTTCTGATTTTTTTGATAAAATCATCCTTGTCGAGATAATCCATAATTTCACAATCTGAAATATTCAGGAACTTGGTACCATCGGCCAGATCATCAACCACAATAATATCGGTGCGCCCTCTTTCATTAAGCCCCTTGACAATATTACTACCAATAAATCCGGCACCACCGGTTACAATCAACATATCACTTTTACCTTCCCAGTCTTTTATTTCCGGTCTTGACCGGACCGTATTGCATCGATAATCCGGGTAGTTGAACACCCTTCAACATATCCGAGCACAACCACTTCCCCGCCATTTTGGATAACGCAACCGGAACCGGCGATATCTTCGGCCTTGTAATCTCCACCCTTGACCAGCACATCCGGCAGGACATGGCAGATCAGCTCCTCCGGTGTATCTTTTGAAAAAGGCACAACCCAGTCGACACTTTCAAGTGCCGACAGTACTTCCATACGTTGGGCAAGATTATTAACCGGACGCTCGTCGCCTTTCAGGCGCTTGACCGAATCATCATCATTAACTGCAACGACCAGTCTTTTACCCAGTTTTCCCGCTTCACGCAAATAGCTTACGTGCCCGGCATGCAGAATATCAAAGCAACCGTTGGTCATGACAATCTTCTCATTATGCGCCCTGGCATCCTCGATGAGTACCTTCAATTGATCCTGGTTTACTATCCCCGAGTGAACCTGCTCTTCTTCATGCATGGCGCGCCGTAGCTCGTGCAGGCTGACGCTGGCCGTACCCAGCTTGGCCACTACCACACCGGCCGACAGGTTAGACAGGGCCGTGGCCTCGGCAAAACCCTGGCCGGCACCAAGTGCGGCGGCCAGCACAGATATTACCGTATCACCGGCGCCGGTCACATCAAAGACTTCACGCGCCAGCGTCGGCAAATGCAAGGCATCCCTGTTTTTTTGCAGTAACGTCATACCCCGCTCACTCCGTGTAATCAACAAGGCCTCCAGGCCAAGCCTGGACATCAGCGACTCTCCCTTGTTTACCAGTACCTCGTCATTTGAACACTTGCCGACTACACCTTCGAATTCATTCAGGTTGGGTGTGATCAAGGTGCAACCGGCATAACGTGCAAAATCCGAACCCTTGGGATCAACCAGCACAGGTTTTCCTGCCTGGCGTGCCAGCTCAATCAACTCAGGGGCATTGTCCAGCGTCCCCTTGCCGTAATCAGACAGGATAACCACATCGGCCTTGTCCAGCCTTGACTGGAAGCGGGCCTTAAGCTCATCTGCATCATAGCCCTGAAAACCGTCTTCGAAATCCAGCCGGATCAGTTGCTGGTGCCGACTGATAATACGCAGCTTGGTAATGGTGGATTTGCCTTCGATACGCTGAAAATGGCAATCTATCGATTCCGAATTCAGGAAGGCCTCAAGATCTTCAGATGCCTGGTCATTGCCCGTCAACCCCACCAGGCTGACCTGACAACCCAGGCTGGCCAGGTTCAGCGCCACATTGCCGGCCCCGCCCGGTCTTTGCTCTTCATCCCCCACCCTGACAACCGGTACGGGTGCCTCGGGTGATATACGGGATGTGTTCCCATGCCAGTAACGATCCAGCATCAGGTCGCCAATCACCAGAATATGGGCATTTTTAAAATTGGGTAGTTGTAGGTGCATACAGGGCCGTAATCTATGTAAATTGGTACAATTCTAGCATAATCGGACCTGAAACAAAGAAGGCAATCTACCCCGGTACCTTATTATACAGTGGAACCACTCATGCCATAACTGTTTACTGTTGAACCACGCAAGCGCCTGGGCTTCACTTGCACTTGTGAAGGAAAAAGTGATGAATTAAAATGTGTCCATGATAACGCCATGTGAACTCACAAGATCAACGTTACTTTTTTCCTGCCATGACTGACAACAAAATAAAACTGAATCCACGAAATGGCTGGCTGGGATGGTGGCCCCGGCAGGGCATCCGGGCAATTCTGGATCCCGAGAATGCACGTATCAGAGTCTTTCTGGGTGAACAGGCCAGCCGGCTTAAAGAAAACACAAAACTGCTGGATGCCGGTGCCGGCAGCAGACCCTACCGGTCACTGTTTGCCAGTCAGGATTACCAGTCCTGTGATATGCCCGGTGGATTTTACAAACAGGCGCACAATTTTGAATGTTATTTACACGAGATCCCGCGTCCTGACAATGAATACGATGCGGTTGTACTGACACAGGTACTCGAGCATGTGCCCGACCCGCTACAGGTCTTGCAGGAAATTCAGCGTATCCTCAGACCAGGTGGACGTTTATTATTATCGGTTCCATTGAATGCTCCTTTACATGGTGAGCCCTGGCATTTTTTCCATTTCACCCACTACGGCATTCAACAACTGGCACAACAAAGTGGATTCAGGGTAACCGATATCGAGAAGGTAGGGGGTGGCCTGTGGCTGATCGGTAAAAACCTTCACACCGGCCTGCTAAAATTGTTCAAACAATATGACCCCTTTCGGGCGCGCAAACGTGGCCAGAACCCGCTGCTTTGCGTGATGATGAACCTGCTGCTGTTACCCCTCTATCCACTGGCTTACCTGCCGGCGGCCTACATCATCAGACCGCTGTTTTACTGGCTCGATTTTGCAGATACGGAGAAAAGTTTTACGCTGGGTTACACGGCAGTACTGGAAAAAGAGGCGTAAAAGGGCAACCTGGCCCGCATACCGCTGCTTGTGCCGGCGGAATACACGTTATAGAATAGTCACTCGCTTATCTGACCCCTTTTACACAGTGGCAACACGAAAAAACTCACCCTGGCAATATGCCTTCAATCCACGTTACTGGCCCATTCTGACCAGCCTGGGTATTTTCTGGTGTCTGGCGCAGTTACCTTTTGCTGTCCAGTCAGTCATTGGAACCGGGTTGGGCCAACTCATGTATGTTTTTTCGAAACGACGGCGTCACATAGCCACGGTTAATTTGTCTCTTTGCTTCCCTGACCTGGATGAACATGAAAAAAAACAATTACTGCAACGACATTTCAGGTCAATGGGGATCAGCATCATGGAGGTCGTCAGTGGCTGGTGGGCACCAGCAAAACGCCTGAAGAAACTGGTCACAATAAACGGGCTGGATTATCTTGAATACGCACTGAATCAGGGAACGGGGGTTATTTTACTATCGGCACATTTTACCTGCCTGGAAATCGGCGGGCGATTGTTATCATTGTATGCACCTTTTCATGTTATGTATCGCAGCAATGAAAACCCGGTTGTTGAAATGTTTATGCGTAAAAATCGTGAGCTGCATTTTGAAAAGGCCATCCCGCGTGACAATGTTCGGGAAATGCTCAACAGCCTGAAACAGGGCAAGGCCGTATGGTATGCCTCTGACCAGAATTTCGGGCACAAAAACAGTGTGTTTGCCGATTTCTTTGGTGTCCCTGCCGCCACCAATACGGCAACATCCCGTCTGGCGAAACTGTCCGGTGCAAGCGTCATCCCCTTCTTCCCCGTTCGCAGACCGGATGGCAAGGGCTATGATTTAAACCTGCTACCCCCCCTGGATAACTTCCCCACCGGGGATGCCCTGATCGATGCCATGCGAATCAATAAATTAATTGAAGACCAGATACGCAAGGCCCCGGAGCAATACCTGTGGATGCACAGACGCTTCAAAGACAGGCCCGGCGGGGTGGATAATGTCTATCAGTAGATATGCTTATCCGGCCTGCCTGTTATACAATGGCGTCAACTAACAGAATCTATCCGGTTTTATGAACAGCAAACAACTCTACATGCGCCTGCTTGGGTATTTACGTCCTTACCGGAAGGTGTTTGCTGCCGCAATTGCAGGCATGATCGCATTTTCAGCCACCCAGCCCCTGTTTGCCATGCTGCTGAAACAATTGCTTGATGAAAGCTTTGTAGCTAAAAATCTGCAAAGTATCCAGCTCATGCCAGTACTGTTCATTCTGCTGTTTGCCGCACGTGGCACTGCCAGCTTTATCAGCTCTACTGCCATGGCATGGGTGTCGTCACGTATCGTTATGGATATCCGCGCCGGTATGTTTAACCAGATCCTCGTTTTGCCAAAATCATACATGGACAATAACCCGGCCGGTAACCTGATCTCAAAGATTACATTCAATGTCACCCAGGTTACCACCGCCTGCACCATGGCACTTGTCACCCTCATTCAGGACAGTCTTATTCTGACAGGATTGCTGGCATGGATGTTTTACCTTAACTGGCAACTTGCCCTGGTATTTTTCATCATTGTTCCGATTGCCGCAGTCACAATAAAACTGGCCTCCAGCCGCCTGAGAAAGCTCAGTCATTCATTACAGGACAGCATGGGTGACATGACCCATATACTGGAGGAAGGTATTAATGGCCAAAAGGTTATCAAGATATTCGGTGGTGAAGATTATGAAAAAAGTCGCTTTTTTATCATCAACAACTGGATACGTCGCCTCACCATCAAGATAAAAGTCGCATCTGCCCTGAATGTATCCGTGATTGAATTTATTGCAGCAACTGCACTTGCCATCATCATCTATATCGCTTCAATCAAATCTGCAAGTGATGAGATTACCGTTGGCGGATTTATTTCCTTCTTTGCAGCCATGGCCATGTTGTTTTCACCTGCCAAGCGCCTTGCCAGCCTGAATGAAGTATTGCAACGAGGCCTGGCCGCATCCGAGTCGGTTTTCAATCTGCTGGACGAAGAACCGGAAAATGACACGGGAAAAGATGAAATTGACCGGGCAGAAGGTCACCTGATTTTCAGGAATGCCTGTTTCCGATATGCCGATACAGATACCGATGCAATTCATCAAATTGACCTTGACATACAGCCAGGCGAAACAATTGCACTGGTCGGTCAGTCCGGCAGTGGTAAATCAACCCTGGTCAACCTGGTCTCTCGCTTCTACGGCATTCAACAAGGAGAGATCCTGCTTGATGGTAAAAATATAAAGGAACTGAGCCTGGAGAATCTGAGAAAACATATTGCCCTTGTAAGCCAGGACATTATACTTTTTGATGATACCCTCGCAGCCAATATCGCCTATGGTAGTATGAACAGAAGCACACAAGAAGAAATTCAGGCCGCCGCACGAGCCGCGCATGCTATCGAATATATTGATACGTTACCTGATGGCATGCAGACACGGGTCGGGGAAAATGGCGTCAAACTTTCAGGCGGCCAAAGACAACGTCTTGCTATCGCGCGGGCATTGTTAAAGGACGCGCCTATTTTGATATTTGATGAGGCCACATCGGCACTGGACACCGAATCAGAACGTTATGTGCAAGATGCTATCAATACAATAAGAAAGGGACGCACAACCATCGTGATTGCACATCGTCTTTCCACAATCATGAGCGCCGACAGGATTATTGTCATGGAAAAAGGGCGTATCATCGAAACAGGAAAACATGCCGAACTACTGCAAAAAAATGGCACCTATGCAAAATTATACCACCTGCAATTTGAGCAGAAAAGGTAATTTCCTGCCAGTGAATGCATCTGATAATAAACACCAGCACCTCAACTCGTTCATTATCGAATTATGAGCAACGACAAAATCAACTTTTCGGAATTAAAGCGTGTTCTGATTATAAAGCTCAGACACCACGGTGATGTCCTGCTCAGCTCCCCGGTTTTCCAGGTACTGAAAAACCATTACCCCCATCTTGAAATTGATGGCCTGGTGTACAAGGAAACAGCCGAAATGCTGCAATTCCATCCTGCTGTCTCCAAACTCCACTGCATAGACCGGGACTGGAAAAAACAGGGGAAAATATACTCGCTGGGTAAGGAACTAAAGTTGCTCAATACCCTGAAACGCAGACAATACGACCTGATTATACACCTGACCGAACACTGGCGTGGTGCATCACTGGTTCGGTTGCTCAGACCCGAATACAGTATCAGTGCCGACTATCAACACCGTCGCGGTACTTTCTGGCGAAAAACCTTCACACACCTGTATACACCCGGCCACTATCATATCGTTGAACGGAATCTCGACGCCCTCAGGGCGATGGAAATTACTCCACAGGACGATGAAAAACAACTTGTACTGGAACCCGGTCCTGCTGCCCGCGATAAAATAAAACGCCTGCTTGAATCAGAGAGTCTGGCCGCGCAGGGATTTATTCATATCCACCCGGGTTCACGCTGGTTATTTAAATGCTGGAAGGAATCGCATTTCAGCGCTTTCATTAAAACACTGATTGGACGTGGTGAAAAAGTGGTCGTGACGGCGGCACCGGATAAAGCTGAAATGGACATGGTCGGACATATTATACAGGGCATAAAAACAGGGCTACTGGATCTGGGTGGGAACCTCAACCTGCTGGAACTGGCCGCGTTGACTTCACAGGCAAAGTGTTACATAGGTGTGGACACCGCACCCACACATATTGCCGCTGCCATGCAGACCCCACTGGTTGTTTTGTTCGGGCCCAGTGATGAAACGCTATGGGGACCCTGGCAGGTCAAACACCGGGTTATTTCAGGTGATGGGTTTAACTGTCGCCCCTGCAATCAGGATGGCTGCAAAGGCAGCAAGATCAGTGATTGCCTGTATGAAATTACAGCCGATACTGTACTAAAGGCCATGGATGAGATGATGAGCGATATGGACACAGACAGAAGCGTCTCATAGCCGCAATCAAGGAATTTCGCGGTCATGGACCACTCCTGTGATTTTTTTGAGCCTTAATGATATTTATGTTCCCCGTCATACACCACTATTCCATCAACCCGTAAAAAACCTTCTCCATCTTGTCCAGCATATTTTCGAATCCATAATCTACCGCAGCACACAGCCTTGCCTGCTTGCCCAACCGCTCCGCCAGTACCGGGTCCCTGATCAATAATTCAAGTGCTGCGGCAATGGCATCGCTGTTTTTTTTCTCGACAACCAGTGCAGACCGGCCATGCTCAACGGCTTCGGTAATACTTCCCGCATCAGTGGTAACAATCGGCCTCTCGCAAAGCATCGCCTGTAGTATCGCCTGCGGCACACCTTCATTGGCATAGGATGGCAGCACGAAAACATCCATTGCCTGCAGCCAGGGCACAACATTCTGCTGCTGTCCTGCCATCACCACCCGTTCATCCAGACCCGCCTCATGAATCTGTTTCTCGACAACCTCCCTGACCGGACCATCCCCGACGATCACCAGTTTTGCCTGACTGCAATCAATCTTTGAAAAGGCATCAACCAGGTATTGATGCCCCTTCCAGCTCCTTACCGTGGCAACGATCCCGATGATAATATCCTCGGCAGGAAGCCCCAGCATCTCCCTGGCATGATTTTTATCGCCCGGGACAAAACGCTCCGCATCAATACCCGTTGGTATGGCCGTTATAAAATCACCATCAAAATGATTATTTTCGATTAATGCCTGCCT
>DRJK01000175.1 GCA_011052215.1 Gammaproteobacteria bacterium | reverse complement strand
CTTGAAAATACCAGCAATTCCTGCGCCAGCATTTCAGTCACCGCCCCCCACTCTCCAACTCGTTCCTTGAAAAAGCAACGGGTATGGGGAAACCATGGCAGATGATCAGTTCCCAGTGTATTAATATGATGTGTAAAAATCATATACCAGGTCGGCACTGCCAGGGCCCCTGCCATTTCCGATACCGCAATCGGCACCGTTATCATAAGATCCAGCACACTTAACAAGGCCGCGACCCCTTCCATGTCATTGAACTGGTCAAGATCACTGAAATGATGAATATCGACACCCAGTTCCGTTCGCGCCCATTCCAGTTCTTCACTGCATTCATCGTACATCATATTGATAAACTGGATACCGGGAGTTTTAAGGATTGCAGCCATATCTTTCTTGAAATCCGGGTAATGCAGATCACGTTCTGGTGTATTCAGTCCACCGCGCCAGGCGATACCCACCCAGGGACCAGAACCCAACGCCTGCAGCTGCCTTTCCCAGTACGCTACCCGTTCCGGATCGGCACTTAGATAACAGCCTTGCCGGGGGAAATCTTCCAGGCTGGTACGAGTGTACATGGGTAGACTGCCTATCGCTATTTGCAGATCAATCGGTGGGGCAGTCGATAGCCAGCCGAGTTCATCACGTTTGACACCAACCACGCTCGCTTCCGGAAATGAACGTTGATAGAGGCTTTGCAGTCGCGGATCGCATTCAATAACGATGTGTTTTGCCTGTTTAATCACCTCTGGTATGCAGCTTGCAAAGCGAATCTCATCGCCGATACCTTGTTCGGCATAGACCAGCAGGGTTCGGTCACACAGCTTTTCGCCCTGCCACAATGGTATACCTGTATGACGGGCTAGAGACACCTTGCTTTTAAAGCGCCATTCATGTTCCTGCCAGCCCACTGCTAAATTTCCTGCAAGAAAACATGTATATGCATGATCCCAATGTATCGACGGATTTTCAGGTTGTTGCATCAGAATCTCCTTGAAAATTATCCCGGCCTCCCTGATTTGGCCGATTTCTGTCAAGGCAGATGCCAGATGCTCTTTGGCTAAAACAAAATTTTCGTTCAAAGAAATAGCCCTGCGAAAAGACTCTATAGCCACAGGAAAGTCACCTGTTAATTTAATACTTAAACCAAGGTTATCGTGAGCATCAGTATAATCAGGTTTTATTTGTAGCGCTTTTTTCAGACAATCAATGGAATCCTTCATTTGCCCGGTCTTTCTATATGCCACTCCTAATGAATTATATATCTCGGAATTATCCGGAGACATTGCAAGAATTTTATTGAAGCAGGTTATTGCGGCAGAAATATCATCTGTTAGCAGGTAGGCGTTACCAAGATTATTCAGAATACCTTGATTATTCGGGGCTGCACTCAAACCGGTTTGATAACATTTTATTGCCGAATCATACATAGTCTGCATCAGATACGTGTCCGCCAGATTTTTCTGCATGCCCGCATTTTCCGGTTCCAGGTCGACCGCCATCTGAAACCATTGTCCGGCTTCCTTGTATTGCCTCTGATTCAGGAATATCTCTCCGATACTATTATAATAGAGACCTGTTTTCGGCCTGGACTTTATCGCCATTTGCATCAGTGTCATTGCACCTTTTAAATCACCATGTTGTTGCTTGATTAGTCCTGACATGTGCAAGGCATCTGCGTGTAACGGGTCAAGTGTTATTATATTACGGCAGAGTCTTTCCGTTTCATCAATATCACCCGACTGATAACATTTTACCGCCGCATGCAGTAAAGCCGGGATCTCTTCACATGCCCCCTCGTTTTCCGACACTGATCCAATCCCGGTTTCTTTTTCTCCAACAGCAGGTACTGAGATATGCTCCTGTAATGCTTTTGCCAAATCCCTGGCAACGGGCCCCCACTCTTTGGTACGATCCATAAAAAAACAGCGGGTGTTCGGAAACCACGGCAGGTGATCTGAGCCCAATGTATTTACATGATGCTTGAAAAGCATATACCAGGTCGGCACTGCCAGGGCCCCTGCCATTTCCGATACTGATAACGGGGCCGAAATCATCAAGTCCAGTGAACTCATTAAAGCGGCCACACCTTCCATGTCATTAAACTGATCGAGGTCACTAAAGGAATGGATGTCTACGCCTAATTCATTGCGCGCCCATTCAAGCTCTTCATCACATTTGTCATACATCATATTGATAAACTGAACCCCGGGGACTTCCAGGATGGCCCGCCAGTCCTTTTTGAAATCAGCATAGTTCAATTTTCGATCTGCGGTAAGCAGACCACCGCGCCACGCTATACCTACCCGGGCTCCGTCACCTAATAACTGCAGACGTTCTTTCCAGCATGCCACCCGCTCTGGATCTGCTGTCAGATAGCCTCCTCTTTGTGGAAAATCTTCCAGTCGGGTACGTGTATACATCGGTAGACTACCTACGGCAATCTGCAAATCAATCGGCGGAGCAGTGGATAACCAGTCAAGACTATCTCGCTTCACGCCAACAACACTCGCCTCAGGAAAGGAACGTTGATACAGGCTTTGCAAACGCGGATCGCATTCAACAACGACATGTTTGGCCTGTTTAATTACATCCGGTATGCAGTTTGCAAAACGGATTTCATCACCAATGCCCTGTTCCGCATACACCAACAGGGTTCGTTCACCCAGATCTTCTCCCTGCCAAAGAGGCATACCGGTATGACGAGCCATTGCACTATGTTTCGTCTTGAAACGCCATTCATATTCCTGCCATCCTTTTTCATATTCACCTGTCAATAAATGCGCGAATGATCTATTCCAGTGTGCTGAATTCAAACCCGGGTCAAGCTCCAGTGCTTTATTAAAACACTCCATGGCCTCGTTGAATTGACCCATTTCGATAAGTACATTACCCAAATGATTATAAGCCTCTGCATAATCATCCTTTAGTTCTATAGCCTCGCGATAATATTTAATTGCATCCTGGTATCTCCCTAAATCCAGGCAAATATTACCCATGTGGTTATGCGCATCCGCATGATAAGGATTGATACTGATGGCCCTTTCAAGATAGTATTCGGCCTTTTCCGGTTTACCCTGGGACTTGTATATTCCGCCAATATTACTATAGGCATCAGCATAATCAGGCCTTATCTCAACAGCCTTCTTAAAATGCATGATTGCCTGCTGATCCTGTCCCAGATCCTTACACACAATGCCCAGGTTGTTATATGCTTCGACCAGTTCCGGGTTGATCTCTATCGCTTTAAGAAAACATTTTCTGGCCTCATCAATCTCACCCAGATCAAGCAAAACATTACCTGTATTATTCTGTACCCCGGCACTCTCTGGCTGGAGCCGTAATATTTTCTGGTGGATTTTGACTGCATCTGTAATTTTATTCAGGCGAATTAATGCCTTGGCCATTAATTCGAGAACAGGAATATTATCTGGATTGCAATTTAATATTTCCTGATAATGTTCCAGGGCCTCCCCCGTACTTCCCGACTGTGTATAAGCAAAAGCAATATTTTGATGTGCATCCAGATTTCCGGGATCAAGTTGTACTACTTTGCTGTAATATTTAATGGCACCCTGGTAATCCTCAATATTAAGAAGTGCTGTTGCCAGGTTGGAATATGCCATCGTATTATCTGGCTGCAACTTAATCAGCTGCCGAAATATCCCGGATGCTTCTGTAAATTGATTAGTACGCAGATAAAGCAGGCCGAGATTTTCGTGGAATTGAGTGTTATTCGGTGCATGATCCACCGCCTTTCTAATGAGTTTTATAGCACGATCAACATTTCCACTTTTATCTTCCATTATTCCAGTGATATGTAGCGCATCCGGTTGTTGGGCATCCAGTTGAAGTACCTGTTGACATAATAATTCTGCCTGCTCAAAATGCTCCGACTTGAATTTCTGAACCGCACTGTTCAACAAATTCAGAATCCGGGTATCACGGGCAAGATCAGCAGATGTGTCCGGATAATTTGTTGATACTATTTTATCAGCTTTGTGTTCAGTACTCATTTCGACCTTGCTCAATGAACATGGCAGGAACCACTGGATAATTTTTTATAAATCCGGTCTATCCTGTGTAGTGCCTCAACAAAACCCTTGCCCTTTCTCAGGTGCCCCTGCCATATTTCCGGAATAAACCCGGTATCAAGTTTATCCAGAATTGCAAAAACCTGTTCAAAGTCAACATTTCCTTCTCCAATTTGTAATCCTTCGTTTGTAACGCCTGATGCATCAGATACATGTAAATATTCAATATGAGGTAATATCGACCTTGTAAACTCGGTCAGTTTAAAATTCGCATGATTACAGTATAGCTGGGCATGTGACAGGTCATAACACAAACCCCAGTTAATAGTCTCACAAAATTGGGTGATCTCATTATGGTTAAGAAAAATTGTATTATACCACTGGCCACCAAAGTACCAGGGGAAGGGTGGCATGTTTTCCACCAGAACCCTGACACCTTCTGTATTTATCTCTTTCAGGTTTTTGATCAGCACCCTGTATTGTTCATCCTTGTTGGAATTTGTTCGTGATACGAAATGCCCTCCCGGGTGTACAACAACCCTTGGCCCTTCGGGATGCGTTTGCCCGGAAAAGTTATTATCCAGCTCCCGGGCAAGCTCAATTGTCTTATTCAACATTTCTATACTGTATTCACGAACGACTGGATCATTTGTTGTGAAATCGATCAGTTTGTCCCGATAATACTCGGGGGCATGAACCACCAGGTCCTGCTCATGGATTGCCGTCGGTGGTATGAAATTTTCTATGTCGCGCCAGGTAAGATGCATCTCTACCAGATCCGGTAAAAATTCCAGATACTCATGATAGTCATTAAGCCTGCCAACAACCCCCCATTTTTTTGGAATATCAAAACCATGGATCGTAGCATTATTTTTTATTGACTCGTCTATATCGTCAAAGGCAAGATAATCATCCTTTAGTAAATCCCTTTGCAGGGTTTTACCAATAAATTTATCAATATTTAGTGGTGAAATACCTTTTGCGGGTGTTTTTGCAATAATATTGTCGTCACATAGAATGCTTCCTGCTTTCAGGTCTCTTGCGGCGACAAGTGATTTACCCAATGATAAAAAATTATTCTGTTCTCCCTGAGAATACACTCTCTCATCCTTGCCAAGCGAATTTTCAAGCTTCCAGATATCACACATCATTTCACGAAACATGGATACATCCAGGGAGGAGCTATGATCCAGACCTTCCTGTTTTGTGTCCATTGTAATATGGCGCTCAATTATTTCAGCACCCAATGCAATTGCACCCAGTGTTGGTGCATACCCCTGCTCATGTCCTGAGTATCCTGTTTTGACCCCCGAAATATGTTTTAATCTTGGAATATATCTCAGGTTGATGTCCTGATATGCTGCCGGGTATGTGCTGTTGCAGTGTAACAGGGAAAAGTCTGCTTTTTGATCCTGCAGAAAGGCCACGACCTGCCTGATTTCCTTTTCCGTACTCATGCCTGTCGAAAGTATAATTGGTTTGTTATAGCTGATGATCTTCTTGATAAGCTGTAAATTAGTAAAATCCGGTGAGCCAATTTTAAAAAGCGGGGTATCTATATCATTAAGGAATTCTGCTGAAACAAGGTCAAATGGAGTAGCGAAGAAATCAATATTGAATTGTTCGGCATAATCAAATAACCCCGCCACCTGTTCAAAAGATAAATGAACTTTATGCAGCTCGTGAAGAAGGTGTTGCGTTCCATGTTCGGCTTTTAATGGATCAAGCAGTACTGTACTGGTGTACAGTGTATTCAGGTCTCTTATCTGAATTTTCACACCATGCACGCCGATCTCTGCTGCATTCCTGATCAGCTTTTCTGCCTCCTTGACACTGCCGTTATGGTTAATGCCAATTTCAGCAATGATATAGGTTGATTCTATATTATTAAAAATGACATTTTCTTTTGAATG
>DRJK01000174.1 GCA_011052215.1 Gammaproteobacteria bacterium | reverse complement strand
TGGCGGAGAAGGAGGGATTCGAACCCTCGATACGCTATGAACGTATACACACTTTCCAGGCGTGCTCCTTCAACCACTCGGACACTTCTCCGGGATAAACTGGTGATTTGCATTATTATTGCTGAAATACCAAGCGCGCAAGATTAACCCAGAACCGGATTCGTTGCAATTTTGATCCGGTCAGATTTTGGCATGGGTTAATAACAATCTATTGCCGGCTTGCCTCAATTGCCTTTGTTGCATATGAACAGATTTTCTTGAAGCGCTCGTAACTCTGCTGGTCCAGATGACTGTCTTTCAGGTGCCGGTCGGCGTAAAAAACCCCGTATGGCTTGTCACCTACAAAAACTGAAATTGCAAAAAACTCGTCCAGCCCAACCAACTCCCTGAAATTCATGGGAATAAGTTGCATCACTTTTTCATTGTTTTTTCTGCTGACCCATATGCTGCGGGGTTTTTTCAGCAGTTGCGTAAATAAATCTTTTTTACCCATGTCTACGTCAATTTCGAACTGGCTGAAGGCGGGATCGCTATCCGCCCCTCTCAGGTGTTTGCCCACTAACTTGATTCGATCTTTACTCAATAACGCAAAGACAGCCCGGTTAAGACCCAGGCCATCATGCAGGCCACGCAAGGTTATATTTATGATTTTGTCAATCCCGGTACTCATTTCACTCGCACTGGACAGCATTTTGACTGTTTCATGGTAAACATGACGTTGTGGCATCAGACAAAAATGCCGGGCAGCACCGGGATCAACTTTTTCGCCCTGTGGCGTTGGCCACTCTGCTGACGTCATTGGCAGCAGGGAAGCGGCCGGCGAGACACCGATAAATTCTGTTTCCCTGGCCGCTTCCAGGCTACACCTGTGAACCCTTTTCACCGTTTCCGGGTATGAATGTTCAAGTAAACCGGATATCGATTCAAGACAATCTACCATCTCATCCGTATACCAGCCTGTTTCAGAGAGATGGGCCATTTGATGCGCCAACCTGACAATCTGGACACGCTGACTATGTGATTCTTCCGGTTGAAGACACTCAACAACCATGTCCGGCAAACCCCATGTTTCTGCCAATTTACATCCTAGCTGCTCCTGGCTAAAGCCCAGTATCACGTACTGCGCCTCATCATCAGGAACCTGCTGCTCCCACTTCAGCTCGTGTATCGCCTCCATATACTCATGACCATATAACCACAGGGCCATGGCCCCAAGGTCGTGCAAAAATGCTGCCACAAATATCTCTTTTGGTGTCATCTCGCCCAGGCACACCGCCCAGTCATAGGCCTGATAGGCGGCATGATAGGCCCGTGAAACCAGCCGCATGTAGCCCTTTTCGGCACTGTTATGTCCGGGAGGTGTTACGCTGGGGTATGCATTTGTTAATTCTCGCATCGCATCCAGCCCGATCATCATGGCTGCATTTTCCACGGTAGGGACAAGGGTGCCCATACGCCCTCTCTTGCCTGAATTGGCCTTGCGGAGAATGGCTATGGTGCCACCCGGGTCATACAGAATTGAGGCACAAATACGATCTATTGACCGCCCGATATCATCATCAGTGAGGTCTTTCAGGCTGCTGGCTGTTCTGTCAAAAACAGGAAATCTGTTATCAACCAGCTCACCCATCCAGCTATGGAGATCATACAGCCGTTTTTTTTCAGTATTGCCCATTCTCTAACAACCATCCCGATTTTCAGGATACTCCTGTATATATGATGTTTTTACGGCTTTTTAGCTAAAAACTTGATTGTTTACAGGTAATTTAGCATTAATTCCGCACAATAGACCCCGATAACCATAGCTGTATTTCCTGTCAGATAACAAGCATATACCGAAATAGTTTCATTCAAGTTGACCTGGATATGGTCGATATTAAGAGACAATCAGCACAGGAAACAATGTTACGTTAAGGGTTAGGCATGAATCTGATAGTAGGTGTACTTGTTGTTTTTGGGACAGTCTTTGGCGGGTATATCTTGTCTCACGGCAACATGAAAGCGATCTGGCAGCCTTATGAGCTGCTGATCATTTGTGGTGCAGCCTTCGGTTCTTTCATTATTGCCAACCCCATGTCAACTGTTAAGGCGACCTTCGCCAGTATCCCGAAACTCCTGAGTGGTTCGAAATACTCAAAACAGAACTACATGGATCTGCTGACACTGATGTTCAAAATTTTCAACAAGGCACGAAAAGAAGGCCTGATGGCAATTGAAGATGATATCGAAGAGCCCCATGACAGCCCCCTTTTCAATGATTATCCAAAAATTGTCAAGGACCATCATGTGCTGGACTTTCTGACAGACTACCTGCGAATCATCGTCGGTGGAAACATGAACCCGTTTGAACTTGAAAACCTGATGGACGTTGAACTGGAAACCCACCACCATGAAGACTCAGCGGTCTCTGATGCCATTACCCGGGTATCCGATGCCATGCCCGGGTTCGGGATTGTTGCCGCTGTACTCGGCATTGTTATCACGATGGGTTCCCTGGGCGGCCCCGCTGAGGAAATAGGCGGACACGTTGGTGCTGCCCTTGTTGGTACATTTCTGGGTATTCTGTTCGCCTACGGTTTCATGGGCCCAATGGCCAATGCACTCGAGGCCAAGTCTGCCGAGGACGGGAAATTCTACCAGGTTATGAAGATCTGTCTGATGGCAAATGTTAATGGCTACAGCCCACAAATCTGTGTTGAATTTGGCAGAAAAGCCATGCCTACTGCATTTCGCCCCAGTTTTCAGGATATGGAAACCCACCTGAACGAAAACAAGTAACCCCGCCATCAGGTTTCTAACATATGGAAGACAAGAAACAACCGATAGTCATTAAAAAAATAATAGCCGCGCATGGTCACCATGGCGGTTCATGGAAGGTTGCGTTTGCCGATTTCGCAACGGCCATGATGGCCTTCTTTATGGTGCTATGGCTTGTTGGTCAGACAGATGCACAGAAACGTGGTGGTATTGCAGAATTTTTCCAGAACCCGAGTATGGTGCGGGGTCACAGCGAAGCACCAACCGGTTCAATAGGCCCTGGCGGGGCCGGATTAAGCCTCATTTCATTTGGCAGTACAATGGAGGTCCGAAAGCAACAGGATATAGAGGTCGTGGAGAAGATCAGGGATGGTGGTGTGGCGTATGTCTCGCTGGACAAAATTCGTGAACAAAGACGACTAAAAAATCTGCTGGAAAATCTGAAACAGGAGATAGGCCAAAGCGAGGCCCTGACACCGTTCAAGGATCAGCTCATGCTGGAGGTCATACCCAGCGGTTTGCGCATCCAGATTATTGACAAAAAAAACAGGCCTATGTTTGAGCCTGGCAGCGCCAATCTCATGGATTATACAGAGACCTTGTTACGTAAAATTGGCAAGACCCTTAACAAGGTTCCTAACAAAATCTCAATCAGTGGTCATACCGATGCCAGCAAACTGGTCCGCAAAAGAGGCCACTATACCAACTGGGAGCTTTCATCAGACCGGGCAAATGCTGCACGACGTGCAATGGTAGATGGTGGTATGAACCCGGACAAGGTTGCACGTGTTCTTGGACTGGCCTCCACCGTTCTTTATGATAAGGAGAATCCTGCCAGCCCGGCTAACCGTAGAATATCAATCGTTGTTATGAAACGTGAACTTTCTGACCTGGCCAAACTGGAGGAAGAGACGAAGGCCCAGCCTGCTGAACTGACTCAGGGCAGTCTGAATATGGAAAATGTAAAGGATGATTCACCGTTACCATCTGAAAGTGACAATCTGGAATTAACTGACGAGCAACGCGTGAAACATATCGATTCAAGCACCAGAACAGGAAGAATGGAACTGGAACTGCATGGCCTGCGCAAGGAAAGCAAGGTCGAGAGCAGTGGTGGTTCGAAGCTGCTGGAATTTAAGCTACACGATTCCAGTAAAGACAATAAATTTAAAACCAATACAAATATGGATACAGGCAGTATGGATCTTCGGTTCCACGGTGTACGCGACAAAGATAAAAAAGAGATTGGTGCCCCCACTGAAATAAACCCGCCTGCTGACAACAGAAAAAAAGAACGTGGACTACTGAAACCGGGTGCTGAAGGGAAAAGTAATAAAAAAGAGCAGCGTGGTATTAATCCAGAAATAAAAATCAGGAAAAGAAGGTCCGTCATCAAGCTGCCAACGGTGATCAATCCAAACCTGCTTCCGAATATCAGAAGAAACAGAAAACAGTAAATACATACCCGTCAGCGGCCTTGTCGGAATGGCCACAGTATTTTACACTCATGATCGCTTTATCCCGAAAATTTTATAAAGCGTGTCACGCGCTGTCCCGTTAACATGTAACGAATATAGTTGAAATGTAAGTGGCAAGTGCGTTTTGGGCTAACCCGCAATCCGGACATGGAATCGGCAAGCCTGATCAAGACACGCAAAACATGCCATCCATGGCGGCTCGGCTGCCGCATCCGTGCGGCAGACGGTCTTGATCAGGCTTGCCGATT
>DRJK01000173.1 GCA_011052215.1 Gammaproteobacteria bacterium | reverse complement strand
TGTTTTGCGTGTCTTGATCAGGCTTGCCGGTTTCATGTCCGGATTGCGGGTTAGCCCAAAGCGTACTTGTCGCTTGCATTTCAACTACATTCGTCATGGCTTAACGGGACAACGGTGATTTCTATTAGTAATCTAGATTTACCGCAGAGGATTCATTCAGGTATAAGATTCTGGATATATATGATTAATTGCTTATCAGGCAAGGTCACCCCAGAGACCTTGCATAATGCTCAACGCAGATACAGCCGCTGTTTCAGTTCGAAGTATCCGGGGACCCATCCGAATGCCTGTAAACCCCTGTTGCGTACAAAGATGGATTTCATTCTTGCTTAAGCCACCTTCAGGGCCAATAACCAGTATAATATTTTCATTTTGAAAAGTAATGCCGTTCAGGTTGCAGGTGGCGACGGGCTCCATGACCAATCTTAACGAAGGCTTTTCTGTACTTGTTGTCCACGTATCGAGATTTTCGGGGTTACTGATTTCAGGGATAACATTGCGGCCACTTTGCTCGCACGCACTAATGGCAATACCACGCCAGTGTTTTAATCGTTTCTCAAGTCGCCCCGCTTCCAGTCGTGTAATACTTCGTTCAGTGTACAACGGTATGAATCTGGTGATGCCCAGTTCCACCGCTTTCTGGAGAGTGTAGTCCATACGTTCCCCTCTGGATATTCCCTGTGCGAGAGTGATGTCTAATGAGGATTCCCTGTTTACAATTTCATATGACTGGATCTTGACCCAGGCTCGGTTACGATGAATTCTGGTGATCATGGTATGGTATTCAGATCCATTTCCATTAAACAGGATTACCGATGTTTTCTCTTTAGCACGCAGTACCCGGGTAAGGTGTGTAGCGGCCTGTGCTTCAAGCTCAACTTCCTGACCTGAGGCCAGTTCTTCAGGGTGGTATATCCGGGTGATTCTCATGGTTAAGAAGATACAAGAGGGAAGGTTAAAGATGCAAGTATAAAACGTATCTCACAGGTCACCGCTCCGGTTACCTTTATGAAGTGCATATAAATGTGAGGACATAAAGCCGGTATAGCCAAATAAAGACATGCAAAACATGCCATCCATGGCGGCCCGGCTGCCGCATCCCTGCGGCAGCCGGTCTTTATTTGGCTATACCGGCTTTATGTCCGTCTTGCGGATTAGCTAAACACATGCTTGTCACTGGTTTTTTGTAGCCAGATGTATGCCGTTAATTGCAGTTTCCGCCATCATATCAATTTGTTGAGGTGTAATTATATAAGGTGGCATAAAATACACGACATTGCCCAGGGGGCGGAGCAATACACCTTCTTTCAGGCCATGCTGATACACCTTCAGTCCTCTTCTCTCCTGCCAGTCATAGGGAGTTTTTGTTTTTCTGTCTTTAACCATCTCGATTGCCAGTACCATGCCTGTTTGTCGAATCTCGCCAACATGTGGATGATTCTCAAGTTCAGCGACGGATTGATGTAGATGTCTTGCCAGCCCCTTGTTTGCATCAATGACATTATCCTGGTCAAAGATATCCAGTGTGGCAAGTGCAGCACGGCAGGCCAGGGCATTGCCTGTGTAGCTGTGTGAATGTAGAAAGGCCGTCAGCTTTTCATAGTCATCATAAAAGGCCTGATAGACCCGGTCTGTAGTCAAGACGACCGACAAGGGCAGGTAACCCCCGGTCAGGCCCTTTGAAAGGCACATAAAGTCCGGGCTGATATTGGCCTGCTCGCATGCAAACAGGGTTCCGGTACGACCAAAACCGACAGCTATTTCATCAGCGATCAGGTGTACATCATATTTATCGCAGGCCTTGCGCAAAAGCTCCAGATAAACGGCATCATACATTCGCATGTTACCGGCGCACTGTATCAATGGTTCGATAATGACGGCACAGGTTTCTTCGGCGTGCTTTTCGAGTGTTTGTTCCATGTATCTGAACATGCGCAGGGAATAGTCATGGCAGGACTCACCCGTTTCGCGATGATAACAGTCAGGGGATGGAACGGTTATAGGCTGCATAAGCAAGGGGGCGTAGGTGTCCTTATACAGTTCGACATCACCTACGGCCAATGCCCCCAGTGTTTCACCATGATAACTGTTGCTCAGGTTAATAAAGCGGGTCTTTTTTTCTTTACCGATATTCCGCCAGTAATGAAAACTCATCTTGAGTGCTACTTCAATTGCGGATGAGCCATTGTCGGCATAAAAACAGCGGTTAAGCCCGCCCGGTGTAATTTCAACCAGTTTTTCTGAAAGCTCAATGACCGGTTCATGGGTGAAGCCTGCAAGAATAACGTGTTCGAGTGTATCGAGCTGCTTTTTCAAGGGTTCGTTTATTCTCGGGTTGGAATGCCCAAACAGGTTAACCCACCAGGAACTGATCGCATCCAGATAACGATTACCTTCAAAATCCTCAAGCCAGACACCATCACCTTTTTTTATCGGGATCATCGGCAGGGATTCATGATCTTTCATCTGTGTGCAGGGGTGCCAGATGGTACGTAAATCACGCCTTGTGTATTCTTTATTTTTCATAAGCAATAAAAGTGTACTGGATTGGTAAAAAGTATCGGGTACCGGGGAAGAGATGCGTAGTGAACGGGTATTTTCCAGCTACACGCGACTAGTTACTTGTTACTTGTTTTTATCCCCAGATTGTTCCAGATGGCCTTGCTTGGAGCTGACTGATTCATGGTATAGAAATGTAGCCCGGGCACACCGGCAGCCAGTAGCTTTTCACACATACGTGTGACAACCTCTTCACCGAAGGCCTTTATCGACTCACGGTCATCCCCAAAGCCCTGCAGATGTTTACGTAGCCATCTCGGGATCTCGGCACCGCACATGTCAGAGAAACGGGCAAGCTGGGTGTAATTTGTAATCGGCATGATACCCGGTATCACCGGCAGATCAATGCCGGCCTTTTCGCAGCTTTCTAAAAACATGAAATAGGCATCAATATTATAGAAATATTGTGTAATGGCCGAATTAGCCCCTGCATCGACCTTGCGTTTAAAATTGACAAGGTCCGATTGTGCATCATGTGCCTGTGGGTGTGTTTCCGGGTAGGCCGCCACCTCAATATCAAAGTGATCGCCTGACTCTTTTCGTATAAACTCCACCAGCTCATTTGCATAGCGAAATTCACCGGTCTCCTGCATGCCTGAAGGCATGTCGCCCCGTAATGCAACGATTCTGTTTATATTGTTTTCCCGGTAGAGGTTCAGGATCTTGCTGATATTTTCCTTTGTTGAACCGATACAGGAAAGATGTGGGGCCGCAGAAAGCCCCGCCTGCTGAATTTCCAGAACCGTATCTATCGTGCCCTGCCGGGTACTGCCGCCGGCACCGAAGGTCACTGAAAAATATTTCGGATTCAGTTTGGCCAGTTCATCCCGGGTCACGCGTAGTTTTTTTTCGCCCTCGGCGGTTTTTGGCGGGAAAAATTCAAAACTGAACTGTGGTGTATATTTTTTTTGACTGTGCATAATCTAGTTACAAGATACAAGGGGAAATGCATTTCGATGCCCCTTATATCTTTTCCCTTTTAACTTGTACCTTTACCCTGTATTTAATTAATACCTGTAGTGTTCGGATTTAAATGGCCCTTCAACCGGGACACTAATATAGTCGGCCTGTTCCTGTGACAAGGTACTCAGAAATGCCCCGACCTTGTTCAGGTGCAGGCGGGCAACCTTTTCATCCAGAATTTTTGGCAGGATATAAACCTGTTTGCTATATTTTTCTGCATGCTGGTAGAACTCGATTTGTGCCATGACCTGGTTGGTAAACGATGCCGACATAACAAAACTGGGATGGCCAGTAGCACAACCCAGGTTAACCAGGCGGCCTTTTGCCAGAATAATAATACGTTTTCCATCCGGGAAGATAACATGATCAACCTGGGGCTTGATTTCATTCCACTCGTATTTTCCCAGTGAAGCAATGTCAATTTCAGAATCGAAATGGCCGATATTGCAAACAATCGCCTCGTTTTTCATTGCGGCCATGTGGTCATGCTGGATAACGTTGAAGTTACCGGTGGTCGTTACAAAAATATCACCTGCCTTACAGGCTTCATTCATGTCAACTACACGGTAACCCTCCATGGCGGCCTGCAATGCACAGATGGGATCGATTTCAGTAACCCAAACCGTTGCTCCCATGCCGCGGAACGCCTGTGCACAACCTTTGCCGACATCACCATAACCCAGTACTACACACACTTTACCCGCGATCATGACATCCGTTGCGCGTTTAATACTGTCGATTAATGATTCACGACAGCCATACAGGTTATCAAACTTGGATTTGGTGGCCGAGTCATTTACATTCATTGCCGGAAATAACAACTCGCCTTTCTCCTGCATTTCGTAGAGACGATGTACGCCCGTGGTGGTTTCCTCTGTTACACCTTTGATGCTGCCTGCAATCTCCTGCCATGTATCGGAGTCCGGTTTGATTGTACGACGCAAGACATCGAGAATTGCCTTGTATTCTTCATTGTCATCATCCCTGGTTTCCGGAATGGTGCCGGCTTTTTCAAATTCCACACCCTTGTGAACCAGCAGGGTTGCATCGCCACCATCATCCAGAATCATATTGGGTAATTTGCCATCTGGCCATATCAGTGCCTGTTCGGTACACCACCAGTATTCTTCAATGGTTTCACCTTTCCAGGCAAAAACCGGAATACCCTGATCGGCAACTGCAGCCGCAGCCTGGTCCTGGGTCGAGAAAATATTACAGGAAACCCAGCGTACCTCGGCACCGAGTGCGACGAGTGTTTCAATCAGTACAGCGGTCTGGATTGTCATGTGTATGCTGCCCATGATACGGCAGCCAGCCAGAGGTTGTTCCTTGCTGAATTCTTCACGCAAGGCCATTAGGCCGGGCATTTCTGTTTCGGCAATCGCTATTTCCTTGTGGCCCCATTCGGCAAGTGAAATGTCGGCGACTTTATAGTCGGTAAACACAGAATCAGAAGCAGCGCTCATCATCATTCTCCTTAATTAAAAGTTGAATGAGCGCCGTTGATCCGGAAAAAGGATCTGTCTGATCCCAAGCCTGACGGATTTAACCGCTGCAGCGCCCCTCGGGAATGACAGTAGTGTGTATTCTAGTAGAAATTATTTTTTACGCAAACGGGCTTCAGCAAGTTATCGTTTGTAATAGTTGCTGATATTTTACATAGTTATTTGAAAAAATACCTCTTTCAGATGCAGGTTATAAACCTGCGGCGTCACGCAATGCATCCGCCTTGTCGGTTTTTTCCCAGGTAAAGTCACTTTCCTCACGGCCAAAATGCCCATAGGCTGCCGTATTGGCATAGATCGGGCGCAACAGGTCGAGCATACTGACCAGTCCGCCTGCCCGTAAATCAAAGTGTTCACCGATTAATTCAACAATACGACTATCGTCGATCTTGCTGGTACCAAAGGTTTCAACGCTGATGGATGTGGGCCTGGCAACCCCGATAGCGTATGAGACCTGAATTTCACAACGGTCAGCCAGGCCCGCGGCGACAATGTTTTTGGCAACGTAACGGCCGGCGTAGGCGGCAGACCTGTCAACCTTGGATGGATCTTTTCCGGAGAATGCGCCGCCGCCATGTCTGGCCATGCCGCCATAGGTGTCGACGATAATTTTTCGGCCGGTCAGACCACAGTCACCAACCGGCCCACCGATAACAAAACGACCGGTGGGGTTAATAAAGAACTGGGTATCTTTGCTGATCAATTCCTTTGGCATGATGGGTAAAATAATTTCATCCATGACGGCTTCTTCGAGCATTTTCTGGTCCAGGTCATCATCATGTTGTGTTGACAGTACTATTGCATCGATCCCGACCGGGGTGGTTCCTTCATACCGGTAAGTCACCTGGCTCTTGGCATCAGGCCGTAACCAGGGCAGGGTGCCATTTTTTCTGACCTCGGCCTGACGTTTGACCAGCCGGTGTGCATAGGTTATCGGGGCCGGCATCAGTACATCGGTCTCATTACAGGCGAATCCGAACATCAGGCCCTGGTCGCCGGCACCCTGCTCATGGGCCTCGCCTTCATCCACCCCCATGGCAATATCCGCAGACTGCTTGTCAATGGATGTCAGGATCGCACAGGATTCATAATCAAAACCCATATCAGAGCTGTTATAGCCGATTTCCTTGATACGGCTGCGTACCACATCATTCATATCGACATAGGCCGAGGTGGTGATTTCGCCAGACAGAATAACCATGCCGGTGGTCACCATGGTTTCACATGCGACACGCGCCTTGGGATCCTGCGCGAGAATGGCGTCAAGGACTGAATCAGAGATTTGATCGGCAATCTTGTCCGGGTGTCCTTCGGAAACAGATTCTGATGTAAATAAATAGTTTTTGGCCATAATATATGTATATCCTGTATAAGCGCGCTTCATCCCGGCGGTATGTTGTACTCAATCTGAGGCGTTATTATAGTGTATTTCTATTAAATTCCCACCTAAAAAGCGGGGCAGCTATCCTGGTTCTGCTCAAGAAACCCGTCGTTGAATCTGCATGGGTCTGCCAGTACACTGGTCTGGCGATAACGATGCAATATTTTGTCAAGAGAGGAAATAAAATGGTTAGCCTGGAAACACCTGTATGTGATTTTGGAAAACCGGCGATCGACTTCGATTTGCCGGGCGTTGATGGAAAAAACTGGAGCCTGGCGGACTGCAAGGGCCCAAATGGCCTGTTGATCATGTTTATTTGTAACCATTGCCCCTATGTGAAAGCGATTCGTGAAAGGATTATCAGGGATACACTGGAACTCAAGGAAAAGGGTATAAACAGTGTGGCAATTATGGCCAATGATCCCTCTCAATATGAAGAAGACTCATTTGAGAACATGAAAAAAATCTCGGATCAGTACCGGTTTTCCTTTCCCTACCTTATAGATAGTACTCAGCAGGTTGCCAGGGCCTACGGTGCGGTTTGTACGCCTGATTTTTTTGGATATAACGCAGATTTGCAACTTCAGTACAGAGGACGACTGGACGCCAGTCGCAAGGATACGGCCCCGGAAGACGCCAGAAGGGATTTATTCGAGGCGATGAGCCAGGTTTCGGAGACCGGACAGGGGCCACGAGAGCAGATTCCGAGTATGGGTTGTTCCATTAAATGGCTGGATGAATCCTGATATATTAATTAACTATAAAAATCAATAACGTATAAATCATTAGTTAATTTAATGAAATTATTAATTCTATCACAAAATAGATTTATCCTTATATAACTAGTCTCACTATTGCCGAAAGTCTCCAAGTAGGGGAAAATACCGCTTCTTCTGATTAAGGTAGCGCAAGCTACCTTAATATTTTGGTCGGTGCGTGTTGTCGAGCTGTGCGCATAACCACATGGCAATAAAGAACAGATGCAGAATTTATTACAGTCGTGATCCCTGTCGCCAGGTCGATGGTGCAGCGGGCAGGACGGAAACAGTTTTTTCAAACTTTTGTAACAGAGGAGAGGACTATGCCCTCGCGTAGAGATTTAGCCAATGCAATACGTGCTTTGAGTATGGATGCGGTTCAAAAGGCCAATTCCGGCCATCCAGGTGCCCCCATGGGCATGGCGGATATCGCTGAAGTCTTGTGGAACGACAACATGATCCATAATCCAGCTAATCCACATTGGAGCAACCGGGACCGTTTCGTTCTGTCAAACGGCCATGGCTCCATGCTGATTTATTCATTGTTACACCTGACAGGTTACGGGCTATCGATCGATGATCTGAAAAACTTCCGTCAGTTGCATTCCAAAACACCGGGACACCCTGAGTACGGATATGCGCCAGGCGTTGAAACCACCACGGGTCCTTTAGGTCAGGGTATTACCAATGGTGTGGGTATGGCCATTGCTGAAAAGGCACTGGCCGGACAGTTCAACCAGGAAGGCCACGATATCGTTGATCACCACACTTATGTATTTCTGGGTGATGGTTGCTTGATGGAAGGAATCTCTCACGAAGCGTGCTCTCTGGCGGGCACATTGGGTCTGGGTAAACTGATTGCATTCTGGGACGATAACGGTATTTCTATCGATGGTCACGTTGACGGCTGGTTTACAGATAATACCCCCCAACGTTTTGAAGCCTATGGCTGGCATGTCATTGCAGATGTTGACGGGCATGATTCCGATGCACTTCAAAAGGCTATCGACACAGCAAAGGCAACGACCGACAAGCCAACCATGATTTGTTGCAAAACAACGATTGGTTTTGGTTCGCCAAACAAGGCGGGTAGTCACTCATGTCACGGTGCGCCGCTAGGTGAAGAAGAAATCAAACTGACTAAAGAGGCGCTGGGCTGGGATTACGCAGCATTTGAAGTGCCTGCAGACATCTATGCGGGCTGGGACGGAAAAGATAAAGGTGCAAAAGCCGAAGCGGCATGGAATGAAAAGTTTGCGGCCTATAAAACAGCCTTCCCCGGGTTGGCAGCAGAATATGAGCGCCGTATGGCAGGTGATTTACCCGCTGACTGGGCGGCTAAATCTGCCGGGTACATCGCATCAGTCAATGCCGACGCGAAAAGCCCGGCAACGCGCCAGGCATCACTGGCCTGTATTGAAGCCTATTCACCAGTGTTGCCCGAGATGTTTGGCGGTTCGGCTGACCTGGGGTGTTCTAACCTGACTGAATGGTCTGGTTACAAGCCAATGATCAATAATACAGATGCTAATTATATCAACTACGGTGTACGTGAATTCGCCATGTCCGCGATCATGAACGGTATTGCATTACACAGCGGTCTGATTCCATTTGGAGCAACCTTTCTGATGTTCTCCGAGTATGCGCGTAATGCATTGCGCATGGCCGCCTTGATGAAGATTCGCAGCATCTTTGTCTACACACATGACTCAATCGGCCTGGGTGAGGATGGTCCGACCCATCAGCCAATTGAGCAGATACCTACCCTGCGTATGATTCCAAACATGGTGGTATGGCGTCCATGTGATGCCGTTGAATCTGCAGTAAGCTGGGCACAGGCTATTGAGCGTAAAGAAGGCCCGTCCTGTCTGGTTTTCTCACGTCAGGGTCTGGCACATCAGGTTCGTACCGATGCACAAATTGCTGATATTGCCAGGGGTGGGTATATCCTCAAGGATTGCGATGGCACCCCGGATGCAGTCATCATTGCGACCGGTTCTGAAATCGGGCTGGCAATGGGTGCGGCAGAAGCGATGTCGGGCAAAAACATTCGTGTTGTTTCCATGCCATCTGTTAATGCATTTGAAGCGCAGGATGATGCATATCGTTCATCGGTATTGGCCAAGGGTACGCCAACGGTTGCCGTTGAAGCAGCGGTTACCGATGCCTGGTACAAATACGCTGACGCAGTCGTAGGAATTGATCACTTCGGTGAGTCGGCACCTGCACCTGAGCTGTTTAAAGAATTTGGCTTCACTGTAGAAAATGTAGTGAAGGCTGTTGAATCTGTATTGTAATCTTTTTAGTTAAATTTTCGGGAGAATAACCAAATGACGATTAAAGTCGGTATTAACGGTTTTGGCCGTATCGGGCGCATGGTATTCCGTGCTGTTTATAATGAATTCAGTGACATTGAAATTGTTGGTGTCAATGATTTACTGGATGCGGACTACCTGGCATACATGTTGAAGTATGACTCGGTTCACGGCCGTTTTGGTGGTGAAGTATCATCTGAAGCCGGCGCGATCATCGTAGATGGCAGAAAAATCCGTCTGACTGCAGAACGTGACCCCGCTGATCTTAAATGGGGCGATGTCAATGCCGATATCGTTATCGATTCAACCGGGTTCTTCCTGACTGAAGAGGGTTGTCAGAAACACATTGATGCGGGTGCAAAGAAGGTTGTCATGTCCGCACCTTCCAAAGACGGCACGCCCATGTTCGTATACGGTGTTAATCATTCCAAATATGCTGGTGAGGCTATTGTTTCCGCAGCGTCCTGTACGACTAACTGCCTGGCACCCATGGCCAAGGTCCTGAACGACAAGTGGGGCATCAAGCGTGGCCTGATGACGACCGTACACGCCGCCACCGCCACCCAGAAAACAGTTGATGGTCCTTCCCAGAAAGACTGGCGCGGTGGTCGTGGTATTCTGGAAAATATCATTCCATCATCAACGGGTGCTGCCAAGGCGGTAGGTGTCGTATTGCCTGAATTGAATGGCAAACTGACGGGAATGGCCTTCCGTGTACCTACTTCAGATGTATCAGTTGTTGATCTGACCGTTGAACTGGACAAGGATGCCACTTATGAAGACATTTGTGCAGCAATGAAAGCAGCTTCGGAGTCTGGTGACATGAGCAAAACACTTGCTTATACAGAGGAAAAAGTGGTTTCTACAGATTTCCGTGGTATTGGCCACTCATCAATTTTTGACGCGGGTGCCGGCATTGCATTAGATGGTACTTTCGTAAAGGTCGTTGCCTGGTATGACAATGAGTATGGTTACACCTGTAATATGATGCGTTTTGTGGAACACGTAGCAGCGAACTAAACACCAGGGGAAAGATAAAAGGTACAAGGGGAAAGGGAATGAAGCGGCGGGCATCTTCCCTTTACCCTTTTATCTATCTTTCAAAGAGTAATTCGCCAAGCTATACGCTTGCCAAATTACTTTTAGTTCCAGGAGAATTATAAATGTCCTTCATCAAACTGACCGATCTGGATCTTGCTGGCAAGCGTGTATTGATCCGTGCAGATCTGAACGTACCTGTTAAAGATGGCAAGGTTACCTCGGATGCACGTATCACGGCATCTATGCCAACGATTGAGCATTGTATAAAAGCAGGTGCATCTGTAATGGTAATGTCACACCGTGGTCGTCCTGAAGAGGGCGTTGCGGATGAAGAAAATTCACTGGCCCCGATCGCAGCAGAGTTGTCTGCAAAGCTGGGCAAGGATGTACGCCTGGTCAAGGATTATCTTGATGTCACACCTGAAGTTGCGGGCGGTGAAGCGGTGCTACTGGAAAACGTTCGTTTCAATGCGGGGGAAAAGAAAGACAGCGAAGCGCTATCGAAGCAATATGCTTCCTTGTGTGATGTATTTGTAATGGATGCATTCGGTACGGCTCACCGCGCCCAGGCTTCAACCCATGGTGTGGGTAAATTCGCACCAACCGCCTGTGCCGGTATTTTATTGGCAAATGAACTGGACAGCCTGGCAAAGGCGCTTGCCAACCCGGCGCGTCCAATGGTTGCGATTGTTGGTGGTTCCAAGGTATCTACCAAGCTGACCGTGCTGGAAGCCTTGTCTGAAAAAGTGGATCAACTGGTTGTAGGCGGTGGTATTGCCAACACTTTCCTGAAGGCCATGGGTAACAACGTTGGTAAATCACTGTGTGAAGATGATCTGGTTGATACTGCAAAGGCACTGATTGAAAAAATGCATGCACGTGGTGCCAGCATTCCAATCGCAACCGATGTGGTTTGTGGCAAAGAGTTTTCTGAAACGGCCGGGGCCACATTAAAATCCGCGAGTAATGTTGAAGACGATGATATGATCTTTGATATTGGCCCGGACAGCGCAAAGGAACTGGCAGATATAATTTCCAGAGCCGGTACCGTTGTGTGGAACGGCCCGGTCGGTGTATTTGAGTTTGATCAGTTTGGTGAAGGGACAAAAACCGTTTCAATGGCGATCGCAGATTCTGACTGTTTCAGCCTTGCCGGTGGGGGTGATACGATCGCTGCAATTCAGAAATACAATATATTTGATAAAATCTCCTACATCTCGACTGCTGGTGGTGCATTCCTTGAATACCTGGAAGGCAAGACCCTGCCAGCCGTAGCAATGCTCGAAGATAGAGCCAGATAAAGGGGTTCCTGGCCACTCGCTACTGGACACTGATTTTATGTTAAGACGTACAAAAATTCTGGCTACACTGGGCCCCGCAACGGACCCAAAGGACCCTGAGGGTTCAGAATATGAGGTGCTGGATGAAATTATTCAGGCCGGAGTTGATGTTGTCAGGGTTAATTTTTCTCACGGCACCCCCGAAGAACATTTGCGGCGCGTAGAGGCGGTACGTAATCGCGCGCGTGCACATGGACGCCAGGTTGGTGTACTTTGTGATCTGCAAGGCCCGAAAATAAGGATTACCCGATTTAAAAACGGCGAAGTTGAATTGGTGGAAGGTAGCAAGTTCACACTTGATGCAAACCTTGATGCCGATGCCGGTACCGAAGAGCGTGTCGGGGTTACATACAAGTTACTCCCTGATGACGTTAGTCGCGGTGATACCCTCATGATCGATGATGGACGTATTGTATTCTGGGTGGAAGATGTAGATGGTCACGAGATACATTGCACGGTCAAGGTGGGCGGTACACTTTATAATAGCAAGGGGATAAACCGGAAAGGTGGCGGTTTGTCTGCTGCCGCACTAACCGACAAGGACAAAGAAGATATCGGGCTGGCTGCGAAGATCCAGGCCGACTATCTTGCTATATCATTTCCGAGAAATGCAGAAGATATCAACCATGCCCGTAAGTTGATGAAAGATGCGGGTGGGCAATGCGGGATTGTTGCCAAGATAGAAAGGGCAGAGGCAATCGATGCAATTGAAGAAATCATTGAGGCATCAGATGCCATTATGATTGCCCGGGGCGATCTGGGTGTGGAAATAGGTGATGCTGAATTACCGGCCATACAGAAAAAGCTTATTCGCATGGCCCGTTACGCCAATCGTGTCGTCATCACAGCGACCCAGATGATGGAGTCGATGATTGAGAATCAGATACCGACCAGAGCCGAGGTCTTTGATGTTGCCAACGCCGTGCTGGATGGAACCGATGCCGTCATGTTGTCGGCCGAAACCGCCACAGGAAAATACCCGGCCATGACCGTTGCCGCGATGGACAGGGTGTGTCGCCATGCAGAACAGCAACGCATTGCCCGAATCTCTGATCATCGCATTAATGAAGAATTTAATTTTATTGACGAAGCGATTGCCATGTCTGCTATGTATGCAGCAAATCACCTGGGCGCCAAGGCCATCGCAGCCCTGACCGAATCAGGTTCCACGGCCTTGTGGATGTCGCGTATTAGCTCGGGAATACCGATTTATGCCTTGACGAGCCACGTTGAGACACGTAGAAAGGTAACTCTTTACCGAGGTGTCTATCCGGTCAGTTTTGAACCCCTGAGTGATAGCCCTGCAGAGTTGAATCAGGAGGCAATAGATGAACTGGTACGCAGAGGTACAGTACGGGATGGTGACCTTGTTATCATTACCAAAGGTGATTTAATGGGTGTGTTGGGTGGCACCAATGCCATGAAAATTATACGTGTAGGTGAGCTGCCACCACAGGTAGATTGAATCACCTGTATTGAATTATGATTATTTTTTTAAATATTTTTTTAGATTTAGTAAATTGGAAACCACAAGAGTAAGGAGAGAATCATGGCTCTAATATCCATGCGTCAACTTCTGGATCATGCATCCGAGAACAGTTATGGCATGCCAGCATTCAACGTAAATAACATGGAGCAGGTGCATGCCATCATGCAGGCTGCCGATGCTGTTAACAGCCCCGTTATTATGCAGGGTTCTGCCGGTGCGCGTTCCTATGCAGGTGAAGCCTTCCTGCGTCATCTGATCAGTGCAGCAATCGAAATGTATCCGCATATCCCTGTTGTAATGCATCAGGATCATGGCTCTGAGCCGGCTGTTTGCCTGCGTTCTATCCAGTCCGGCTTCAGTTCCGTGATGATGGATGGGTCATTGATGGCAGACATGAAAACACCTTCATCGTTTGAATACAATGTTGATGTAACAAAAGAAGTAGTCAAGATGGCTCATGCCGGCGGTGTATCTGTAGAAGGTGAGCTTGGTTGTCTGGGGTCACTGGAAACCGGTGAAATGGGTGAGGAAGATGGCCATGGTGCCGAAGGTAAACTGGACATGGATCAGTTACTGACAGGTGTCGAAGAGGCGGCGGACTTTGTCAAGGCGACCGGCGTTGATGCACTGGCAATCGCAATTGGTACTTCACATGGTGCATACAAGTTTACACAGGAACCAACCGGTGAAATCCTGCGCATCGATCGCATCAAGGAAATCAATACGCGTTTGCCAAACACCCACCTTGTCATGCACGGTTCTTCCTCTGTGCCACAGGAATGGCTGAAAATCATTAATGACTTTGGTGGTGATATGGGGCAGACCTATGGTGTGCCGGTTGAAGAAATTGCTGAAGGGATCAAAAACGGTGTACGCAAGGTTAATATCGATACCGACCTGCGCATGGCCTCAACCGGCTCTATCCGCAGGCACCTGAAAGAGAATCCATCCAACTTTGATCCACGTAAATTCCTGAAGGAAGCAACCAAAGGAATGATGGAAATCTGCAAGGCGCGTTTTGAAGTCTTTGGTTCTGCAGGTCAGGCCGACAAGATCAGGATCATCAGTCTGGAGGATATGGTTGGCCGTTATGCTGGTGGAGAACTGGACCAGAAGATTTCATAATAAACCCTGTTTACCAGCCCGGGAAAGGCCACCGCATATGGCCTTTTCTTTTTTTGATAACAGTGAGTTGCATTGGTGGCCAATAAATACTAACAAAGAGCTATAATTTATCACTGTTGTTCCGTTAACCTGTAATAAATATAGTTGAAACGTAAACGGCAAGCAGGTTTTGAGTTAAACAAGGCATTGCGGACATGAAACCGGTATAGCCAGATCAAGACACGCAAAGGATGCCATCCCTGGCCGCTCGGCAGCCGCATCCCTGCGGCAGACGGTCTTTATTCGGCTATACCGATTCCATGTCCTCACAT
>DRJK01000172.1 GCA_011052215.1 Gammaproteobacteria bacterium | reverse complement strand
CGCAGAGCGGGTGGTATTCGATTCATTGTTTACAACAAACAGGGCTGAAAATAGGGTGTTAATAGCCGTTTTCAGCAGTGATTATGAAAACCATTTCAATTCCCGGCTTTACTGAACCGTTTAGTTCTATCTCGCATATACTGGCGGCATTTATTTTTCTTGTTGCCGGTATTGTTCTGATCGTCAGGCAGCGAAGAATGGGGCATGGAATAATCTCCCTGTCTGTTTTCATCTTTTCAGTTATTACCCTGTTATCACTCAGTGGGACTTATCATCTTCTGGATAATGGAAGTACCGGGAGGTATGTGCTCAGGCGACTGGATCATGCAGGAATCTTTTTCCTGATAGCAGGTACCTTTACGCCAATACACGTTAACCTTTTCAGGGGCTTTGGCCGCTGGGGGGTGTTGGCAATTATCTGGATACTGGCGATATGCGGGATCACCCTGAAAAGTATCTTTTTTAATGAAATACCTGAATGGCTTGGCCTGTCATTTTATCTTGGCCTGGGCTGGTTTGGCCTGCTAACGGCCTATCTGCTTCAGCGACGTTATGGCTTCAGGTTTAT
Organism: Gammaproteobacteria bacterium; assembly: GCA_011052215.1. Lineage (GTDB taxonomy): Bacteria > Pseudomonadota > Gammaproteobacteria > JAADHQ01 > JAADHQ01 > JAADHQ01. The sequence goes on along the minus strand of DRJK01000172.1, from coordinate 11,031 downwards.
CCTGCCAATGCTGTATGGTGCGCTTGCATATACCCTGGGTGCATTATCGGGATTTATGCATTCTGTCTACATATTCCCGGGTGTAATAGGGGCACATGAAGTATTTCACCTGTCCGTCATTATCGGGATTGCTTTTTTTTGGTCGTTTATTGCCAGAATAAATGGACAAGACCTGGAAAAGAGGTAGCCGGTATTTCCGGCAAGCATGGCTGTGCTAGAATCCATTGATGATGAATAGCGGCCATTTAAGAAAAATGGTGACCTCGTTGGAGTCACCCGTTCAGTATAGCTTGCCGCTTGATGATGAGCTTATCCAGATCAATGAATGTATAGGTGAGAAAATTTCCCTGCACTACACAGGCGAAATTCATTGCATCGGCTGTGGAAGAAAGACCGCAAAAAGTTATAATCAGGGATACTGTTATCCCTGTTTTCAAAAACTGGCATGTTGTGACATGTGCATTATGAAGCCCGAGACATGTCATTATGACAAAGGAACCTGTCGTGAGCCCGACTGGGCACTGCAAAATTGTATGCAGGGGCACATTGTTTATCTTGCCAATTCATCAGGTGTGAAAGTAGGAATAACACGCGAAACGCAGATCCCTGCCCGCTGGATTGATCAGGGTGCCAGCCAGGCCCTACCCGTATTTCGGGTTTCAAGCAGGCTGCTTTCAGGGAAACTGGAGATGGTGATCAAGCAACAGGTGTCTGACAGGACGGACTGGCGCAAGATGCTCAGGGGCAAGCCTGAAATTGTTGATCTGGTCACTGTGCGGGATGAAATCACACAGGTGGCATATAGCGAAATAGATTATATTATAAACAGCCATGAAAAATCCGATGTATCATTGTTGACTGCGGAAATACCGGTGGAAATAAATTTTCCTGTAAAAAACTATCCTGAAAAGGTCAAGTCACTGAATTTTGACAAAACAACGGAAATTGAAGGACTGTTGATGGGGATAAAGGGGCAGTACCTGATACTGGATACAGGTGTGTTGAACATCCGAAAATTCGCAGGTTACCGGATACGGTTTTCCTGCGAGAATAAATACTGATTATTTCACTGTTGTCCCGTTAACTTTATGAAACACATATGAGAGGTGAGGACATGGAACCGGTAAGCCTGATCAAGGCCGTCTGCCGCACGTACGCGGCAGCCGAGCCGCCACGGATGGTATGTTTTGCGTGTCTTGATCAGGCTTACTGGTTTCATGTCCGGATTGTCCGGATTGCGGGTTAGCCCAAAATACACTTGCCGCTTACATTTCAACTATATTCGTTACACGTTAACGGGACAGCAGCGTGATTATTTGCAGAACCGACACTTAAATCTATATTTTTTCAGCTCATATAGGAATATCACCCATACAGATCGGACATTGTCCTAGACAGATGTCATGCTGTGATAGTTTTCATGAGGTAATCATGGCTCTTTTCTTGCAGAGTAATAAGCTGATAGGCTAGTCTCGACCTTATGAATAGTTTTTGGCACAGTCTTCAGTTCAGAATTCCAGCCGTTTTTACAATTTCCCTGTTATTAATCCTTTTGGCTATTTTTGCAGTATTTTCAATAGTGGGTAAAACCATGCTTGAAAAACAGGCGTACAAACAAGTCATTCTGTCTGGACAGAATATTGTTTCTGAACTGATGGGGCGTGTTGAACATGCAGAGTCGCTTGCTATAGCACTGGCAAATCTGGGTGAAATACTTCCAACGAAAGATGACTATTGGAAAAAACTGGCACGCCATATTATTGACCATAACGGGTCAAATGTAATTATTGCAGGTGGTGGTCTATGGCCAGAACCCTACAAATATAATCCTGACCTGGAGCGCAGCAGTTTTTTCTGGGGGAGAGACAAGACCGGAAAATTGAAATTTTATGATAATTATAATAAAAAGAGTGGCCCGGGATATCATCATGAGGAGTGGTATGTCCCTGTAAAGTATCTGAAATCAGTAAGGAGTTTCTGGTCAAAATCATATATGGATCCTTATTCACAGGAGCCAATGATTACCGTGACGGTTCCAATGAAAAGAGATAATCAATTCTTTGGGGTTTCCACTATCGACCTGAAGTTAATGGGTTTGCACCAGTATCTTGAAAAAATCACCAGGTCATTTTCGGGTTATGCATTTGCAATGGATAGAAGTGGCAGATTTATTTCATTTCCTGATTATAAATTGACAAAATTACGAGATTCAGCGTCTTCGCAAAATCAATTTGGTGCCTTCGGTTCAATTCAGGAACTGGCAAAAAGAGTTCCCGGGTTTAAAATTCTGGCAAATGAAATAGACAGAATTAATGATGATCATATTCAGAAGGCCATGCAAACCGGCAGGTTTAATAAGGATATCGTGGAACTTCTGGATAAAAACAGTTACCAGATAAATAATGATGAAGCAAAACTGGTGACGGCAATCTACTCTCACTCTGCTGGAAAGGATCTTGAAATGCATAGAGCACGCCAGGTCTTTCTGAAGAAAGATACCCTGCTAGGCGAGCCGGCCTTTGCTGCAGTTTATGAGATGCCTGAAACATTCTGGAAGATTGTAACGGTAATGCCATATAGTAAGGCAGTAGAGGATTCCAATGCTATCTATACTAATCTGCTATATTCAGCGAGTATAGCCACATACGTATTTCTGATTATCATCTTTTTTGTAATAAAGGCAATTCTTGTAGGGCCAATATCCAATATGTTAACAGAATTACAGGAGCTATCTGAAGACGCTGGGCCAGATAAAAATAATGGTGAAGGCCGAAAATTCCTGACGATACCTGACAAGAGCGAACTGGGCGAACTGGCGCAGTGCTTTAATCAGCGCAGTCATAAATTGTTTGAGGTTCAGGACGAGCTTAGAAAATCCCAGGATACTTTGAGGCTTTTTTCGGCACATCAGGATAATGTCAGGGAGGAAGAGAGGAAAGAGATTGCCCGTGAGATTCATGACGAACTGGGGCAGAATCTTCTGGCTTTGAATATGGACCTGCACTGGATGAACGAGCGTCTGCCTAAAAGTGATAAGTCATTATTGGAAAAGTCAAAGAAAATGAGTCAACTTATTGATTCAACTATCAAGACAGCCAGAGAGATTACTTCAAGTCTGCGCCCGCCGTTGCTTGATGAAGCAGGGCTGGAAGCTGCAATAGACTGGTACGTCGAGGATTATGAAAAGAGACATGGAATAAAGTGCCTTCTTTCTGTTGAAATGGGCGATAGCGTTCACGAGTTGTGTAATACGGCGACTGTTTTTCGTGTTTTTCAGGAGGCCATGATAAATATTGCAAAACACTCAAAAGCATCGGTTGTTTCGATAACTATCGTGGTGGCCAATTCAATATTAGTGTTAAATATAAGTGATAATGGTGTGGGTATCACGCCTCGTGACTTGAAAGCTGTCGGCGGATTCGGGATACTGGGCATGCGTGAACGTACCCAGAGTTGTGCTGGCAAAATTACAATAACAGGATATCCCGGAGAGGGGACAGTTGTCAGGCTGGAAATACCAGTAAGTGGTGGGGGTGATATATGACCAGTGTTTTTATTGCAGAAGATCATACTATAGTGCGTGAGGGCCTGAAGCAGATTCTGACTGAATGCCCTGATATTGAAATCAGTGGAGAAGCAGCCGATGGAATTGAGGCAATACAGAAAATTCGCAATGGAAAAATGGATGTCGTCTTACTCGACATTTCCATACCGGGTAAAAACGGACTTGAGGTATTAAAATGGATAAAAAGCCGGGACATATCATTGCCGGTATTGATGCTAAGTATGCATGATGAGGACCAGTTTGCATTAAGGTCTCTCAGAGCGGGTGCCTCCGGTTACCTGACCAAGCAAAGTGCACCTGAGCAACTTGTCAATGCAATAAGAAAGGTTGCTTCCGGTGGTAAATACATCACACCCGCCGTGGCAGAAAAACTGGCAAATTCGATGGACCCGTCTTTGGAAAAAGCACCACATGAAAGATTAACGGACAGGGAAGACCAGGTGTTTCGTTTATTGATTTCAGGTAATACAGTATCTGAAATAGCAAAGGATCTTTCACTGAGTGTAAAAACAATAAGTACTCACAGAACCAATATTCTGAAAAAAATGAATTTACATACCAATGCCGAGCTTATGTATTACGCCATGTCTGCTGGACTCGGGCATTTTGCGAATATATTTTAACCCGGGGAGCCTGCCGGACTCGGGATAATTCCCGGCAACTGCTCCTGCGTCCATACAGCCGTACTACGACTGGAGATCAACCCGTTTTCTCACGCGCATTACTACGAAGGCCTGAATCCGACTGGCTACTGGAAATAATTAAAGCGCTATCCCTGCCCGGGCCAGGCTTTTATTTATATTGTTCGAAATAGGCAGATTTCCGTAGTCAGGATGCAACAAATGTTCTACAAAGGTAGAGTAGGGATGTTGCTCAAATGGAATATCTGTGATGTGATTCTGGATCTCAAGACCGATTAATTCAGCGAGCACTTCTTCATCTACGGAGTTGTTGCTTTGTTTGTTCGTTACATGAACCAGTTCATGTACAAGGTAACGCATATTAAATTCGTAATTGATAACCTTTGGATCAATTACTATTTTATTTCTTGTATAATTATAAAACCCGTGTTTTCCACTTAATTCCCTGATCTCAATAGAGGTATTCTGATCAAGAGCGTTCGCAACAAGTTTGTAACCTATCGGATCGTGCAGGATTGCACGAAGTATTCTGGACAGCTTTCTGTTTGGTACATGGTTGATTCTTTTGATATAAGAATTGATTCGAGTTGAATCATTTATTGCATTTATATGATTTACATTAAAATCCATCCATTTATGCAGAACAATAATGTCTCCCAGGCTGATTGTGCAATTAGTTTGTTGGTCACATTCAGTGGTATTATTACTGTCAAGACCTGCCATTATATAAAAATGTTCCGGAACAAATTTAATCTTTTCCTTGAAACCACTTGCGACTGCATTCCAGGCCATTACTGCACTTCTAAGCCTGTTGTTATCCAGCGCCCCTTCCTCACGATTAAGGGCGATTAATAAGTTAAGAAAGTCAATTCTGAATATGCTGTTTTGAATATCTGATCGTGTGCTGAGGTTGGCTGATATTCCTGGCAGGCTGTTGCGATAGACACTGGCAGGAATATAATTAGTATTATTTTTTACCTCGACAGATGAACAGCCGTAGAAAAAATATGCTACCAGTATTATTATAAAGTAGCTGGTTGGTTTACCTTTTTGTTTCCATTTCAAACTCATACAATCACCCTGTCCTTATAAATCTTAACGGCAGGGGGGATCGTCTTCTTGACATATTCGACGTGTAGTGAAACAGGATGATATGTATCCTGTTGATTATCATATATAAATAGTCTCGTTGACATTATTTTATTTCACTGTTGTACCGTTAACCCGTAACGAAAGTAGCTGAAACGCAAGCGGAAAGTGCGTTTCAAACTAAATTGAACAATCCGGGCATGAAGCCGGGCTAGCCAAATCAAGACACGCAAAACATGCCATTCATGGCGGCTCGGCTGCCGCGTCCGTGCGGCAGACGGTCTTGATTCGGCTAGTCCGGTTCCATGTCCTCACATAGTTATGTGCTTCATAATGTTAACGGGACAGCAATGTTGTAAAATAAATCCTTAAGTGGTTACATTATTTGCCGATATATAAGGAATGAATTTTGTTAGTGTAAATAAAATAATCATCGGAATTTTGTCGGGGCTGTTGTTATTGGTTGTAACCGCCCCCGGAAGCCTGCTGATAGATAAAAAATTACTTGCGCGCATTGAGAAACAATATGGTCCGGATGCCAGAAAAAGGCTGGTAAACTGGAGCAAGCTCGTTATCAGAAATACCAAACTGACAGATCTGGAAAAATTGAAACTGGTTAATAACTTTTTTAACAAGGTTCAGTTTATTTCAGATAAGGAACACTGGAAAAAAACCGATTACTGGGCGACACCACTGGAATTTCTTACAACAAATGGTGGAGATTGTGAGGACTTCAGTATAGCCAAATATTTTACATTGAGGGAATTAGGTGTGCCGATGGAAAAACTAAGGTTAACGTATGTCAAGTCACTGACCTTAAACCAGGCTCATATGGTTCTGAGTTATTTTGTTGAGCCGGTTGCTGATCCATTGATACTTGACAATATAATCAAGAAAATCAAACCGGCATCAGGCAGAAGAGATCTGATACCTGTCTATAGCTTCAATGGGGAAGGACTGTGGATTGCTAAAGAGCGGGGGCAAGGAAGATTTGTTGGTGACTCAAGAAAAATCAGTCCATGGAATAATATGATGGGTAGAATGAGAGCAATAAAAATAAGTTCATAACAAACAGTTGATACCAATTAATCAGTATGAATGGAATCGGGTAATATGACCCTTTACAGGCAAATAGTCATAATAATAGCAATAGTTTTATCGCTGATATTTTCTGGCGTTTTCTGGATTAATATCAAAACAACAAGAAACTATTTGCAGGAACAACTGGATTCGCACGCTCAGGATACAGCAACAAGTCTTGGGCTCTCACTTTCGCCACACATGAAATCCAACGATATGGCAATTATCGAATCCATGATCGATGCAATATTTGACAGGGGGTATTACAAGTCGATCAGACTGGTTGATATGAATAATGAGGTGCTGGTTTCTCGAAGTCTGCCCATAGAACAGTCAAACATTCCTTCCTGGTTTACAGATAATATCAGGCTTGAAACACCATTAAGGAAAGCATTGGTTACATCAGGATGGAGACAGGGAGGGGTTCTGTACGTACAAAGCCACCCGGGCTTTGCATATCGTGAATTATGGTATCTGGTCATGGAAATGCTCATATGGGTATTTATTTTATTTGTTACCCTGTCTGCTCTGGGATTGCTTGCAATTCGAATCATTCTGAAACCACTTGAGGATGTTGAGCGCCAGGCAATGGAAATTACGGAAAAAAAGTTTAATACGGTATCCGTAATACCGAAAACCAGGGAATTAAGGAATGTTGTGACAGCGATGAATTATATGACGCAAAAGCTTAAAAGTATCTTCCAGGAACAACTGGATAATGCTATCCACTGGAAATCAGAGGCAAGTGAAGACATTGTCACCGGATTGTATAACAGGAGGTTTTTTGATTCGGCGTTAAAATCGTGGCTACAGTCAACTGAGGATAATCACCTGGGTATTATCTATCATGTACACCTGAATGGTATATCACAGATTAATGATGTCTATGGTATGGAGAAAGGTGATGAGTTCCTGAGGGATGTGGCGAATATTCTGAGAGAAACGTTATTAGGGAAAGGAGACGCATTATTAACAAGGTATACCGGGTCATCATATATTTTCATTGCTTCCGGTGAACAGGTTGTTGATAAAGAATCGCTTGCCGAGGATTTGCTCGAGGAAATAAAAGGCATGTTCAGGCAGCGTTACCCGGTTTCAGAGCAAGGTTGCAAGATTAATATCTATGCATGTCGGGCAGGAGAGGAAATCGAGGATATACAGTTTACTCTTAATGAGGCGTTGCAAAAATCTGGCTTTATCACCGGCTATGACTACTCGGTCATTAAGGGTGGCAGCATGGATAGAAAAAAAATTACCATGAATGAATGGGATGAGATATTTACCAATACATTAACAAACAGAAAGATCCATATCATGGTACAGGGAGTCGAAAGTACTGCCGATATTAACAAGGAAGTACACCGTGAAGTGTTAATGAGAATTTCATCAGATGTATATGGATTGCTGACCGCAGGAGAGTTCCTTTCAAAGGCGGAATATTTAAACAAGCAAATGGATCTGGATAAGCTGATTATTGAAAAAGTACTCGAGAGTAATGCGGTAACGGAATCAAATATACCCCTTGCTGTTAATCTGTCTATTCAATCATTTGAGAACACTGAATTTAGACAGTGGCTTTTAAAGAAGCTTGAGGAAGATGAAAATAGTGCCCGTAAGATAGCATTTGAAGTGTCGGAGGTAACGATACTTAATTCGGGTGGCGATACGCTGAATTTTATTTCCGGTCTCAGGCAACTGGGTAGTCAGTTTGGAATTGATCACTTTGGCACAAATGAAGCCACGTTTTCTTATATGCAATCCATAAGACCAGACTATATCAAGATTGATGGAGCGTATGGCATCGATGTGGAAACAAATCAGGAACACCAGTTTTTTATCCGCACACTGGTTTCGGCCGCCCATAGTCTGGATATTCTGGTGATTACAGAAATGGTAACAAATGCACAGCAGAAAAATATATTAACTGATATAGGTGTCGATGGATTGCAGGGGTTTTATATAGAAAAGCCCGTTCAAATGGATGAGTAATATCGCTGCTGTACCGTTAACTTTATGAAGCACATATATATGTGAGGACATGGAACCAGCAAGCCTGATCAAGACCGTCTGCCGCACGGATGCGGCAGCCGAGCCGCCATGGATGGCATGTTTTGCGTGTCTTGATCAGGCTTGCTGATTTCAAGTCCGGATTACGGGTTAGCCCGAAATGCACTTGCCACTTACATTTCAATTACATTCGTCATGGGTTAACGGACCATTAACAGTGGAGTAATATATTATTTCACTATCGAAAGTCCAAGTCCCCTCGGGTCACTGGCAGCTGTAATACTGCCGTCCTTTCTATTCAGTATTACTATTTGCATGTTGCCATATACACCCAGACCGCCTCCATACGGAGACATTTTCTGTTTTAATGTATGTCCCAGTTCCCTCAGTCTACTGGCTTCGTTCTTGTTGAGTGCATTCTCTTCGTACATGATGAAGTCAGGCAGATATTGATGATGATATCTTCTTTTCCCGACGATTTCCTTTGCGGTTTTTCCATCTGCAAACTCAAGTATGCCAAGCAGAACCATGCTGATTATTCTACTGCCGCCTGGAGTGCCGATGACAGCGATCCTGTCTTTGTTTTCAATAAAGGTGGGGCTCATGCTGGAAAGCGGACGCTTGCCACCGGCAATGGAGTTAGCCTCGGCGCCAACCAGTCCGTAAATATTCGGGACACCGGGTTTGGATGAAAAATCATCCATTTCATCATTAAGCAGGACACCCGTACCAGGAGGTACAAAACAGGCACCAAAAGGGTAGTTGATACTCAGGGTGGCAGATACCATGTTGCCAAACTTGTCTATGATCGAAAAGTGAGTGGTATCCAATCCTTTTATGCCTGTTTCCCGGACGTCAGATATAAACTCACTGGGTGTGGCTTCATCAAGGCGGATACTGTTTCGCCATGATGCTATATGTTTTTTGCCGAGTAACCATTGCGTCGGGATGCTGATAAAATCAGGGTCACCCATAAATCTGGCCCTGTCTGCGTAAGCTCGTCTCATGGACTCGGTTACGAGGTGTATTTTTGCCGGCTTATCAATCTTGCCCAGGTTGTATGCTTCAAGGATTCCAAGCGTTTCGGCCAGGGCAATGCCTCCGGATGAGGGCGGGGATGCAGAGATGATTCTGTTATTATGGTATTTGAATATGACTGGCTTACGTTCCACGATTTGATATTGGGCCAGATCCTGCATGCTCCATATACCCTGTGCCCGGGTTACACCGTTCACAAGTGCCTTTGCAGTTTTGCCCGAATAGAATCCATTGATTCCATTTTTTGATATATTTTCCAGTGTTTTTGCCAGATCAGGCTGTTTGAGTATATAACCTTCGGGTGGTACTTCATTGTTGTTGAGAAATATCCTTGCTGCCTCCCTGTTTTTCCTCAGGGCCTTAAGACGCAGTTTTGCATACAGACGGTAGGTTTTATTAATTCTATATCCATGACGCGCATAATTGACTGCATGAGCAAGGTTTTTATTTAATGTGAATCGACCATAATGCCGGGCCAGATATACCATAGCAGCGGGCACACCCGGTATTCCACTCGCAAGTGCACCTTGCATGGACTTTCCTGGCTCAACATTTCCTTTTTTATCAAGGTACATATCCCGGGTCGCAGCAAGAGGGGCTTTTTCCCTTCCGTCGATCATGATGTATTTGTTAGTCTTTTTCTGGTAAAGCAGCCAGAAGCCACCACCCCCGAGCCCGGAAGAATAAGGCTCAACAACCGCAAGGGTAGATGTTATCGCTATTGCCGCATCAAAGGCATTGCCACCCTGTCGGAGAATTTTCATGCCGGCTTTTGTTGCCAATGGATGGGCCGAGGCAATACCGGCGGTAGTCGTTATTTCTCCTGCCTGGACAGGGCCATGGAGAACAACTAACAAGCATGAAAACAGCCTGGCTTTTTGAAGGATGGTTGAGTTTTTCATAATCAGGATGTATTCAATAATTTGCGTGTTTCCAGCCAATTAAATAGGGATCCAGCACCCAGTACCGTCCGTCTTTTACTATAAAATCAACCTGTCTGGCAAAATCAGAAGGCCACCTGGTATTCTTGTAATTTTGCTCGCCGAGCATGATTGTTTTCTTCATCTTATCAATTGCAGTGACAACTGCAACATGACCCGTTCCCAGCAGGACTTTTGCATAAATGAAAAGATCGCCAACCACCGGCCCCTGTTTGCTACCGTTCTCAATTGATTTTACTATTATTTTCTTTTTTGTTTTCACATTGGTGTAAAACTTTATTTTGTCCCATATATCGATGGCATAATCAACATCACCATAGATGGAATTATGATTGACCAGAAGCCATCTTCTGGCGTATTCAACACACTGCCATTTAATACCTGTATACGTACCTTTATATTTGCCTGGTTCAAATATTACACAGTCGTTATTGCAATTTGAGTATCCCTCAACACCTGATTTTGATTTCCCCAGGATACTGCCATATTCAGTTACGCACTTTGTCTTGCATGCAGCACGGTTTTCCTTTGCTGTGGCAGTTTGGGGGATAGCTGATATCAGCAGGAACAGGGTGAGAATACATGCTGTCTGCTTAGCAAGAACCAATATAGATGATTTTATTATTTTCATGGTCACACTATTATATACATTATGTCGCTGTTGTCCCGT
>DRJK01000171.1 GCA_011052215.1 Gammaproteobacteria bacterium | reverse complement strand
CCGACGGTAAAATTACTGCCATCATGGCTGATAGCATCCGGAACCGTATGCAGTTCAACAATTATACCTTCGTTTTCAAATACAGCCTTCAGCCCTTCACCAATTTCAGCATCCTCTTTTGACAACAAGGTACTTCGTGCCATGATGGTGACTTTTGACCCCAGATGCCGAAATGCCTGAGCCAGTTCAAGTGCAACGACCGAACCACCCAGCACAACCAGATGCTCCGGAACAGATTCAGCAACCAATGCCTCGGTTGAAGTCCAGTAGGGTGTGTCTGCTAGTCCATCTATTGCCGGAATCATCGGATGTGCGCCTACGGCCAGCAAATAACGATCGCCTGTTATTTCCGTTTCTGATCCATCGTGCATGGCAACAATCAGGGTCTTACTGTCCTTGAAACGTGCCGTGCCACGCATCAGGGCAATACCCGGAGTGGACTCCAGAATGCTTTCATATTTGGCATAACGCAGTTTTTCTACCCATGCCTGTTGCTGTGCCACCATGGCTTTTCGATCAATGACCGGTGTATTAAACGGGATACCATCAAAGGCATGATGAGCCTGTTGATATGCAATATTGGCCCCACGAATAGATATCTTCGATGGTACACAACCCGTATTGACACAAGTGCCACCTATTATATCAGCACTCTCGATAATCGTGACGTACGCACCTTGTTCCACTGATTTGATCGCGGCAGCAAAGGCACCGGAACCCGTACCCACTATCACTATATGTAAATCACCGGTTATCAGTGATGCCTGAAAACCCTTTGACTCGACAGCCACGAGCAGCCGGTTAGTGTCTGTATTTTCGTGTGTTTTAACAGTGGCCATACTGTTCGCAAATGAAACGGTTGCATTGACACCATCGAGGGCATTCAGCGCATCCTGTACGTCTTGTGCACAGTGGTCACATGTCATCCCTTTAATGAAAATATTGACGTTACTCATAAATGCTTCCTGTGTTAATAACCGTACAGATTATTTTTTTAACGTTGATTCATATCCTGCATTTTTTGTTGCATTGGTCAGCGCCTCTATATTTGTCTTTGCGGGGTCATAGGTAACCGTGGCAGTTTTTGTACCAAAGTCGGCCTTTGCATCAATTACCCCTGGCACTTTTTTAAGTGCCTTGCGTATCGTGATGGGGCAGAACTTGCAGGTCATACCCGGCACATCCAGCACAACTGTTTTAGCTTCAGCCGCAGTTGCTGATGTCATGAAGGGTGAGGTAATCGTAGTGAATGCGATTAATAGTGAGAATAATACTGAACGAATCATTTTTTTACTCCGCCATGTTAAAATTAAGGATTATTCAAGAAACACCAAACCATAATAGGGAAAGGTCAGCAGCGCGATTACCAGTATCGATACCACCCAGAAGATAATGCGTTGGTTGCGTAATGTCCCTGGTACGGCACAGGCGTCGCCGGGTGCACATTGTCTGGGCACGATGTACAACTTACGAAAAGCCAGAAACAGAAATACCAGGGTGATGCCGATAAAAACAGGGCGATAGGGTTCAAGTGCAGTCAATGATCCTATCCAGGCGCCACCAATGCCAAGAGTCACCAAAACCAGCGGACCAACACAGCATAAAGAGGCGCCAATCGCTGCCAGTGCGGCGGCTATCATGGAACCTTTACCGGCCTTTGGGCTTGTGTTTGTTATCGAATCAGGCATCTTGTTTCTCCACATGACATGATTTACAGAAAGTTTAAACCCTGTACCCGAGGCCAGAGTCAAGAGGTTTATATAGTAGCATATATATGCTTGACCATATATATGGATAATCATATACTATAGTCATGACTGAAGCCGGCTTCTTCAAACAACTGAGTAACGAAACCCGTCTGCGATGCCTGATGTTAATGCAGGCAGAAGGGGAGTTGTGTGTATGCGAGTTAACCCATGCACTTGGATTGTCACAGCCCAAGATATCCCGTCATTTAGCGCACTTGCGCCAGGCCGGTCTGGTACTGGACAGGCGGGCAGGCCAATGGATTCATTACCGTTTGCATGATGCATTGCCTGAATGGTCACGTGCGGTATTAAACGTGACGTCAGATAACACAATGTATAGCGAACCATTTGCACATGACAGTCACATGCTTAAGGCCATGCCAAATCGTCCCGGTGCCAGCTGTTGTGCCTGATTATCTCAGGAGAGGGGTATGAACCTGTTATTTTTATGCACGGGTAATTCCTGCCGCTCACAAATGGCGGAAGGATGGGCCCGCAAACTGGCCGGTGATGACCCTGACATTAATATTAATGTACAGTCCGCGGGTATTGAGTCACATGGAATGAACCCGCATGCTGTTTCAGCACTGAAAGAAGCGGGGATAGATATATCGCATCAGCAATCCACCAAACTGACAGACGAGATGATTAAACAGACCGATTACGTTGTAACGGTATGTGGTCATGCAGATGAACATTGTCCCGTTTTGCCAGCCCACACACGAAAAGAACACTGGCCATTAGAAGACCCTGCCAGGTCAGGTGGCAGCGAAGATGAGATTATGCAGGTTTTTTATGCCAGCCGTGATGACATTCACAGTCGGGTAAAAGACCTGCTGAAACGATTGAAGGATATGCAAGGATATGAACCTGTTTGAACGATATCTGACACTGTGGGTATCCCTGTGCATTATTGCAGGGATAACCCTCGGACATTTATTTCCGATACTATTTCAGACCATTGGTAAATTCGAGATTGCACAAATCAATATACCCGTTGCAGTTCTGGTATGGTTAATGATTATCCCGATGTTATTGAAGATTGACCTCAAGGCGTTAAAGGGAGTCCGCCAACACTGGCGCGGGGTAGGTATCACCTTGTTTGTAAACTGGGGTGTAAAGCCATTTTCCATGGCACTGCTGGCATGGTTGTTTATCGGTCTGTTATTCAGGCAGTGGTTACCCGCAGAACAGGTTGACAGTTATATTGCCGGTTTGATTATTCTTGCTGCCGCCCCCTGTACCGCGATGGTATTTGTATGGAGTCACCTGATGCGTGGTGAACCTCATTTCACCTTGTCGCAGGTGGCATTGAATGATGTCATTATGATGTTTGCCTTTGCACCTGTTGTTGCCCTGTTACTGGGACTGGCTTCAATAACCATACCCTGGGATACCCTGTTATTATCGGTGCTGATCTACATCATTGTACCATTGATTATTACCGGTCTTTGGCGGCACCGGATTTTACGGCATGAACACGGATATACACGACTGGGTCACCTGCTAAAAGTCTTGCAGCCCCTGTCATTGATCGCGTTGTTATCTACCCTGGTGTTGTTGTTTGGTTTTCAGGGAAATCAGATCATTGATCAACCCCTGGTGATCCTGTTGCTTGCCATACCTATTCTGATACAGGTATTGTTTAATTCCGGTCTGGCTTACCTGATGAATCGAGCAGCACGTTCGCCACATTGTGTAGCGGGACCTTCTGCATTGATTGGTGCCAGTAATTTTTTTGAGCTTGCAGTGGCGACAGCGATTGCCATGTTTGGTTTTGAATCAGGGGCGGCACTGGCCACTGTGGTTGGTGTCCTGATAGAAGTCCCGGCCATGCTGTTTGCTGTTCGTATCGTTAACCGCAGTCGTGAATGGTATGAACATAAGCAGGGTATCGCCACATATGATGAATGTTGCCCTGTGGATGTTCATCTGCATACAGGCCATTAATATAGACAGGAAATGCGGGCTAGTCCTGATTGGCCAGCGTTTCAACAATGGGGCAGTGTGTTTTACCCTCGGATGTACAGGCAAGGATCAGTTCATCCAGTGTGTTTCTCAATGCAGTCAGATCAGAAATTTGTTGATCAATCACGTAACGCTTGTGTTCTGCACGTTTACGTACATCTTCACAATGACCATCGCCCAATTCCAGTAATTCTGCAATTTCCGTCAGACTGAACCCGAGTTTTTGGGCACGTTTAATAAATTTAATACGATCAATAACATCTACAGAATAATGCCGGTATCCACTTACAGGTTTCCCGGGTTCCGAGATCAGACCAACCCGCTGATAATAGCGTATCGTCTCGATATTGACCCCTGCAGCCCGTGCCAAAAGGCCAATCGTCAGTGATTTAGCCATCATATTGTCACTTCAAACAAGGCGTGGTACAACGGTATAATGTATGGTTTGCCGGGGGCTGCTGTTAACATTACGCTACTCAGATCTGATGAATAGCTGTATCTGAACAGCCTTCTTTTTGTCAGTTATATACTGGATTTTGATCGCTTTCTGTTTGCCGCCAATCATCGGTTTCAATATCTCGATTTCGAGTGATCCGGGTGCCTTGATCACTATTTTGCCGGATAATGTCGCCGCGATATTACCGATGGATTCAATAATGGCCCCGTATGTTTCCAGATCTACACTGTTCAGATTGACATCAAGTACAGGTTGGGGTTTATACGTGACTGTTTTCAGAGTGGTTTGTTTTACTTTTTTCAGTTCGACAAGTTTAAATCCGGAGCCTGAAAATACGGATGAAAGTTTTTTAAAACTTATCCCGGATGAACTCTTGAAACTAACGATCCCGGATTTAAGATCAATATTCACGCTTTGAGGTTGCACACCGGGGACCTTGGCAATGTTTTTGCCGACACTGTAAACGCAAAATGCGCACACCATGCCTTTAACCTTACCCTGGTAAACAAATTCTTTTGCATTGGCATGCATGCCCCAGAGCACAATTAACAATATTAAAGATATTTTTTTGCTCATGTTTATATTCCCTTGACTGCTTGATGGCTCGCAGGCCTGTTATTTTTGAATAGATCCAGTTCCTTGTTGCAAGACAGGATTTATAACTCATATATTATATCACTGTTTTTTGTCCCGTTAACTTACGACGCGAGCATCAATGTGAGGACATGGAAGCGGTATAGCCAAAAAAAGACCGTCTGCCGCAGGGACGCGGCAGACGAGCGGCCAGGGATGGCGTCTTTTGCGTGTCTTGATTTGGCTATGTCGGTTTCATGTCCGGGATGCCCTGTTTGGCTCAAACCGACTTGCCGTTTACGTTTCAACTATACCTGTTTACAGGTTAACGGGACGGCAGTGTAATTATATAGTATATGTCGATTCAAGCTAAAGACCCCATCCTTTCGACAAGCCCTGTAACTATATGTTTTAACGACCTGTTAAAATAATAATACATATTTTAAAAATAATTCCCTTTTTCTCTTGACCTGGAGTTAACTCCACACTGTATCCTTGGTTCAAGTTAGACGTTATTTGAAAAAAACTGAAAATTTATTGAACCTGGAGGGTACTCCAGACTGTCATAGTGTTAGAAGCTGCATGGAAAAGGTGAAAATTTTGAACAACATTAAATATAACGTATGTGGGTTGGCCGTCTTGTTGGGCCTTGCCAGCACGGCCGTTCTGGCACATGACCCGGTATTTGGTATTGGGCCGCATGTATTATTCAAGGATGGATTCGAGGTGGCTTTGGGAGTTGAGTCTGAAAAAGCCGCTGACGAGAAGGAGCAGGCACTGCAACTGGAAGTGACTTATGGCATTACCGGTGACTGGGCCATTGGAGTCGATTTGCCCTATGACTATAAAGATGACGGTACGAATAGCAGCAACGGTATGGGTGATTTATCTGTATTTAGCAAATACCGGTTCTGGCGCAAGGACTCCCTGGGCCTGCAGGAATCGGCGGCTGTTTTAGTAAAGGTAATTACAGATACTGCAAGCACATCCAAAACGCCGTTTTTGGGCAAGGGTACGACCGATACAATTCTTGGCCTGACCTATGGTTATGAAGGTCGAAGATGGTATCGCTGGGCTGGTGCCCGTTATCGGTTTAACGGCAAGAACAATGCCGGCGTTGATCGAGGCGATAAAATCCTGCTGGACTTTGTCGGCGGTATACGCCCGACACCAACCGGATATCTGGAACCGGACACCGTCTGGTTGCTGGAACTGAATGGTGAGTATGGCAAAAAAGCCAGCTTCAATGGTAGCAATCTTGCCAATACCGGTGGGACAGAGTGGTTTATCTCACCGGGTATTTTCTGGACTAAACGAAACTTTGCCATCAAGGCAGGCGTACAGATTCCTGTTTCAAGTAATTTAAACGGCAGCCAGAATGAATCTGATTACAGGGCAAAACTAATATTTGAATGGCATTTATAAACAGCAGTATTGAATAACACAAGAGGTAATGACGATGAAGAAAATAATATTGGCAATTGCAATGAGTATTTTAATGATACAAACCGTACAGGCGGCCGGAACGCAGTATGAAATGCGTGTCGATGGACTGGCCTGCCCATTCTGTGCCTATGGTATCGAAAAGAAACTGAAGGCCATTGAAGGAACATCAAACATCAGTGTCGACCTGAATAAAGGGCTGGTAAAGGTTGAAATGGCAGAAGGTAAAAGTCTGACTGAAGACAGGATGAAAAAATTATTCAGTGATTCAGGCTTTACGTATCGCAGCATGAAGAAAAAGGCACTTTAATTTATTGTTATATCACAAGGTAACAAAATATGAATAATCAGGAATTAATGACAGATAAAATGACCGGCAATGGAAAAGGTGTGACTATTTTTACTCTGTTCACCACAACGGGAACATTGATATGTTGTGCGTTACCTATAATCCTGGTTACCCTTGGAATGGGTGCAACGGTTGTTGCCATGACCAGTACGTTCCCTTTCCTGATTACGCTAAGTCAGCACAAGATCTGGGTATTTGCATTTTCAGGGCTTATGTTACTGGCTTCCGGCTGGTTAATGTTCCGCTCCGGCCGTAGCTGTCCAACAGAAAAGAAGCTGGCCCATGCCTGTAGCACTGCACATAAATGGAATAAACGCATCTACTGGACTTCAGTCGTGATCTGGGTTATTGGTTTTACTGCGTCGTATCTGTTGTTGCCGTTACGCATCTGGTTAGATGTTTAACACAACCAGTGTATGGATCTGCTGAAAAAGAAAATCAGTAGCTCCGGTTTTATGCCAGTGTGAGCTACAACCTGGCGCAGATGAATAAATAATATTGGCGGGGTTTTAAATGACAATCAAGATAGAGATTTTCGCTTCACCCGGCTGCAGCAAGTGCGGGCATGCCAAGGATGTATTACGAAAACTGGCACAGGAGCTGGGTAGTGATAAAATCCAGTGGTGTGAAATCAATGTGCTGGATGAAATCGATCATGCAGTTGAACTGGGCGTGCTGTCCACACCCTCTATCGCTATTGATGGCGAGCTGATTTATACCAGCTTGCCATCTACCAGTAAACTGCGGGCAGAGCTTGAAAGACGACTCAATTCAGATGGCAATGGAGGACAGGTTTGATAACGCTGCTACTACTTGCAGCCTCACTATTAGGGTTACTGGCTTTTTTTGAACCCTGTACAATTGCTACACACACATTATTTTCGGTGCATGCCAATAAAATTGCCGGTAGAAAATGTTGCCAAAACCTGCTGGCAGTCTGGCTTGCCCGAACGGCCCTGTTGGCAAGTCTGTTCGCATT
>DRJK01000170.1 GCA_011052215.1 Gammaproteobacteria bacterium | reverse complement strand
GGTAACTTTTTCCGGATGTTGCAAGGTTTTCAGCAAGGCCCTGGCTGCATTCGAAGGTGTGCGTTGTGTGTGTGAGACCACCCCCAGGGTGCGCTCCATTTTTAATTCCCTGACATCAATCATACAAATATCCCGATCAAGCATCGATTGAGGTAGCACACTCCAGCCGAGACCCACCGAGACCAGCATCTTGATGGTTTCGAGATAATTGGTTGACATGCCCACATTCAGTTCAATATTCATTGGTTTCAGGGTCTGCTCCAGTACTTCACGGGTGAATGTACCGGTAGCAGGCAGAATGGCATTATGCCTGGCAAGGTCTTTGGTACGGACATTTTTTTTACCAACCAATGGGTGTTCATGATTGGCCATGATCGCCAAAGGATCATGCCATACCGGGGTCAGATCAAGGCCAGGGTCCGGTGACAGTGGCAGGGTGGCAATGCCCAGCTCGAGATCACCGTGAATTACGCCGATACAGGCCTCCTCCGAATCCATAAACCGGATATCGAGTTGTACATCAGGGTACTCACGTGTGAACTGTCTCAATACCGGTGGCATTCTGTGCAGGCCGATATGGTGGCTGGTACCGATGACCAGTGGCCCGCTGACCGTATCGGTCAGGTTGGCCACGGCGCGTTTGCTGTCCTCGACTTCGAGCAGAATATGCCTGGCCCGGGGCAGTAATTTCCGACCTGCCTCGGTGAGAATAATTTTGTGACCAATGCGGTCAAACAAGGGGGTATTCAGACTGGATTCAAGGCTGGAGACACGCTTGCTGACAGCCGACTGGGTGATAAACAGTTTTTCTGCGGCACGCGAGAATGAACCCTGTTCGGCGACCTGGATAAAGGCCTTCAGGTTGTCCAGTTCCATCATAATTTACTCATAGTATTCCAAATAGGAATAGTTTATATGAAAATAATGAATTTGTGTAATAATTAATGATGATCTAGTATCCTTATCAGGATTAAACCCAGGTGCAGGAGCGGTTTCTGACCGCGATCTCGCGCAGAAATGGAAAGTGCAACAGGAAAAGCGAGGCGTACTGTTTGCGCCCCTGCACATCCATGCGTTCACGGCATAGGCACTTCCGTGTACAAAACTGCTCCTGCACGGGTTTATTTATATGTAATACAGAAAGGTGAAGATCATGGCAAAAACACTGTATGACAAACTTTGGGATGATCATGTCGTCCGGACAGAGGAGGACGGAACGTCCCTGCTGTATATCGATCGTCACCTGGTGCATGAGGTCACATCACCACAGGCCTTCGAAGGCTTGCGAATAACCGGTCGCCGGCTCTGGCGTAAGGATTCCGTGCTGGCATCTCCCGATCACAATATTCCGACAACCGATCGAAGTCAGGGTATCACCGATGAGGTGGCGCGTATTCAGGTAGAGACGCTGGACCGGAACTGTGCAGAGTTTGGCATCAATGAATTCAGGATGGATGATATTCGTCAGGGTATCGTACATGTCATCGGCCCGGAGGAGGGTGCCACCTTGCCGGGCATGACGGTAGTTTGTGGTGATTCCCATACCTCGACCCATGGCGCGTTGGGTGCACTGGCCTTTGGCATCGGCACATCTGAAGTCGAACATGTCATGGCGACCCAGTGTTTGATCCAGAAAAAATCGAGGAACATGCAGATTCTTGTTCATGGCAGTATCCCGCCCGGGGTTACCGGCAAGGATATCGTGCTGGCTATCATCAGCAGGATAGGCACCGCCGGCGGTACCGGGTATGCAATCGAGTTTGCCGGACAGGCAATCCGGGAACTCTCGATCGAGGGCCGGATGAGTGTGTGCAACATGGCGATTGAAGCGGGGGCACGTGCCGGCATGGTCGCCGTTGACGACAAGACCATCGAATACGTCAAGGGCCGGCCATTTGCACCGCAGGGTGATAACTGGCACAAGGCCGTGGTGTACTGGGGAACACTGCATACTGACGAAGGCGCCCGTTTTGACTCGGTGATCAAAATGGATGCCGCCGATATCCGGCCGCAGGTTACCTGGGGCACGTCCCCGGAAATGGTTGTGACCGTGGGTGACCGTGTGCCTGACCCGGCCAGTGAATCCGACCCGGTCAAACAGCAAGGCATGCAGCGTGCACTTGAATACATGGGGCTGGAGGCAAACACGCCGATTTCGGAAATTTATCCGGACAAGGTTTTTATCGGCTCATGCACCAATTCCCGGATTGAGGATTTGCGTGAAGCGGCCGGTATTGCCAGGGGACGCAAGGTAGCCGGCAACATCAAACTGGCCTTGGTCGTGCCGGGTTCCGGGCTGGTCAAGCAGCAGGCCGAACAGGAAGGACTGGATAAAATTTTTATCGAGGCCGGTTTCGAGTGGCGTGAACCGGGTTGCTCGATGTGTCTGGCCATGAATGCCGACCGGCTTGAGCCTGGCGAGCGTTGTGCATCGACCTCCAATCGAAATTTTGAGGGCAGGCAAGGTCAGGGGGGACGAACACATCTGGTCAGCCCGGCGATGGCGGCGGCCGCTGCGGTGACGGGGCACTTTGTGGATATTCTGGATTTTTATTGAGGGTTTGTAATGATGGAAAAATTCAGGAAAATAACAGGTATCGTGGTGCCGATGGACCGGGCCAATGTGGACACGGATGCAATCATTCCAAAGCAGTTCCTTAAATCCATAAAACGTTCCGGTTTTGGTCCGAATCTGTTTGATGAATGGCGTTACCTTGATCATGGCGAGCCGGGTATGGACAATAGCCGGCGTTTGGTTAATCCTGATTTTGTGCTGAACTATCCACGTTATCAGGGCGGCAGTATTTTGCTGGCACGCAAAAATTTCGGCTGTGGTTCGTCACGTGAACATGCCCCCTGGGCACTGGAGGACTACGGATTCAGGGTGATCATCGCGCCGGGTTATGCAGATATCTTTTTTAATAACGCATTCAAGAATGGCATATTACCAATTGTCCTTGATGAGAACACAGTGGATCGGTTGTTTGCTGAAGTGCATGCCCATGAAGGTTATCGGTTGACGGTAGACCTGGAGCAGCAGACCATCACCAAACCGGATGGCAGTGCCATCGCATTCAATGTTGATGCGTTCCGTAAACATTGTCTGTTGAACGGGTTCGATGATATCGGTCTGACATTACAGCATACCGATGACATCAGGGCATACGAAGAAAGAAGACGGGGAGACGTCCCCTGGCTTTTTTGAAATAAATGGTTTGACGCGGCGTTCGCAGAGGTACAGGGAACTTGTTTCATCCGGGATCATTGCTGTCTCGTTAACTTTATGAAGCACATATCAATGTGAGGACATGGAATCGGTAAGCCTGATCAAGACTGTCTGCCGCACGGACGCGGCAGCCGAGCCGCCATGGATGGCATGTTTTGCGTGTCTTGATCAGGCTTGCCGGTTTCATGTCCGGATTGCGGGTT
>DRJK01000169.1 GCA_011052215.1 Gammaproteobacteria bacterium | reverse complement strand
GGTCAGGGGTAAATCCCGCAGGTCAAAATCTGCTCCCAGAAAACCCATGACCTTGTCATCCTTGCGAATGACCTGAATTGCCGTAACCGAAGGACGATTGACCCTTAAACTCATGTAGGCCCCGGACAGGATAAAGTCTTCGGAGGGCAATACTTTCCCCATGTAAGGACGATCAGAACGGTCGCGTCCAAAATGTTCCGTCAGTAATCCTTCACGACTGGCATTATCACTGATTTGCCGCGCATCGGTGTCCAGCACATATAAAAACTTACAGTATGGCAGGCTCTCAAGCCCTGGCATCAGCAACTGGTTTAACAGCTCACGGTCCGGCCAGACTGCCGCACACATCTCCGCCGTTGCCTGTAATGGAATCTTCAGCATATCCGACAGTACTTCACGCTGCCGGGCAATACTCCCCCTCAGACCTTCGTAGACCTGCTGAGCCATATTGTTATCTGATTGGTCGTTCATTGATTTAATTGCTCTGTTTCATTCGCAGCCATTATAAAGATATCAGGTGAAAATGACATCGGCATGAATCAAAAACCACCCACAGTGCGGGTGGTATGATGGAGGCCTCTGGACCTGGCAGTTTTTTTCAGGGGAATTCAGTGCCGGTAATAATACAGGTCAGAAGGATTCATCCACTACATGTACCCCCGCAATAACACCCGGTTCAGATCTTCCGGTATATCTCCGACCCCGTGTCCTTGAACTGTGCTGCCTTTTCCTTTAAACCCTTTTCGAGAACGCTGTCTACCTCAACACCATGTTGGTCGGCATAGTCTCTGACCTCTTGTGAAATTTTCATCGCACAGAAATTGGGCCCGCACATGGAACAGAAATGCGCAATCTTGTGTGTCTGTTTGGGCATGGTTTCATCGTGGTATTCACGTGCACGATCCGGATCCAGACCCAGGTTAAACTGGTCTTCCCAGCGGAATTCAAAGCGTGCCTTTGACATGGCATTATCACGGATCTGTGCGCCGGGATGACCCTTGGCGAGATCGGCGGCATGTGCTGCGAGTTTGTAGGTAATAATACCTTCCTTTACATCATCACGATTAGGCAGGCCCAGATGTTCCTTGGGCGTGACATAACACAGCATGGCGCAACCAAACCAGCCGATCATGGCAGCACCGATACCCGAGGTGATGTGGTCATAACCTGGAGCGATATCCGTGGTCAGCGGGCCTAATGTGTAGAAAGGGGCTTCATCGCATTCGGCCAGCTGTTTGTCCATATTCTCCTTGATCATGTGCATGGGCACATGGCCGGGGCCTTCAATCATGGTTTGCACGTCATGTTTCCAGGCAATTTTGGTGAGTTCACCCAGGGTTTCCAGCTCACCAAACTGGGCGGCATCGTTGGCATCGGCAATTGAACCGGGTCGCAGTCCATCACCCAGTGAGAAAGAAACGTCATAGGCCTTCATGATTTCACAGATGTCTTCAAAATGAGTATAAAGAAAATTTTCCTGATGATGTGCCAGACACCATTTTGCCATGATCGAGCCACCCCGCGAGACGATGCCGGTTACCCGTCTGGCAGTCAGCGGTACATAACGTAATAACACTCCGGCATGGATGGTAAAATAATCCACTCCTTGCTCTGCCTGTTCGATAAGCGTGTCGCGAAAGATTTCCCAATTGAGGTCTTCTGCCTTGCCGTTGACCTTTTCCAGTGCCTGATAAATGGGTACGGTGCCAATGGGCACAGGTGAATTGCGGATGATCCATTCGCGGGTCTCATGGATATTTTTACCGGTTGACAGATCCATAATGGTGTCGGAACCCCAGCGAATACCCCAGGTCATTTTATCGACCTCTTCTTCTATGGATGAGGTGATGGCCGAGTTACCCAGGTTACCGTTGATCTTGACGAGAAAATTACGCCCGATAATCATAGGCTCCATTTCAGTGTGATTGATATTGGCCGGGATGATCGCGCGCCCTCGCGCAATCTCTGATCGAACAAACTCAGGTGTGATTTCATTGGACAGGCTGGCACCCCAGGATTGCCCCGGATGTTGTTCCTCCAGTAGCTGCCTGTGTTCCTGCAACTTCATATCCTCACGTATGGCAACATACTCCATTTCCGGTGTGATGATGCCCTGTCTGGCATAATGCATTTGGGACACATTCCTGCCAGCCCTGGCCCTGCGCGGGTTTCGTTTATGAAGTTCAAAACGCAGGGTGTCGAGTTTTTTGTCTGCTGCACGCTGTTGCCCATATTCAGAACTCAACACGGTGAGGATTTCCGTATCATTTCTTTCTTCTATCCAGGCGCAACGTAGTTCGGCAAGGCCTTTACGTATATCAATGCTGGCCTGCGGGTCGGTGTAAGGCCCGGATGTATCATATACCGTTACCGGTTGATTTTTTTCCGCCGTGGCCAGGGTCCGGGTATCCGACAGACTGATCTCACGCATGGGCACACGGATATCAGGTCGGCTGCCTTCGACATAGATCTTGCGTGAGTTGGGAAACGGCTGCACAGAGGCATCATTAACCTTTGCCGTCTTGCTCAGAAATTCTGTCGGACTTACACTCATTATGCTGTCTCCTCTAATTACCTCACATATTATAATGTTAAGGCGGAACGAATAACTTTTCCGGGGGAAGCAGCAAATAAATGCCGTGCTGTGCTTGTGCTCTAGCTTCCCTACGCCGGTACTAACCGGATCAGGTTTATCCATATTAAAACAAGGACTTAAGGGTATTTCTCAGCACTGCCCATGGCATAGTGCACCCCTAGCTGCTGTTAGTGCCAAACTATATGAACTGTATGCCTAATGCAAGAGCATTATAGATTCTAATGGCTCTATTACTGTTTATAGCTTGCCTGACCTGGGCAATATCTTTAATCTTGCAGGACACGAATGCAAGATAGAGGGTATTTGGCATGACGGACATCAATATTGATCTCGCTCGCTATAACATGATCGAACAACAAATCCGTCCATGGGATGTCCTTGACCCCAAGGTACTCGAGGTCATTGCGGAGACACCACGTGAACGCTTTGTACCACATGAATATGCCAACCTGGCCTTTACTGACACCCGGATACCGCTGATCCATGGCCAGTCCATGCTGGAACCGAAAATGGAAGGGCGCATCCTGCAGTCCCTGCAGATCAAACCCACCGATCGGATACTTGAGATCGGAACCGGGGCCGGTTTCCTGACTGCCTGCCTGGCAAAACTGGGGGGCAACGTGGTATCAGTCGATATATTTCCCGAATTCAGTCAACAATCCCAGCAACTGGTTATCGGTCTTGGCATTGATAACGCACAATTCCAGGTAGGTGACGCCTCACATGGCTGGGATCAGGATGGTGAATTTGATATTATCGCCATTACTGGATCGTTGTTCCAGATACCGGAGACATTCAAAAGATCACTTACGATTGGTGGCAGATTGTTTGCTGTTTCAGGGGACGATGTGCCGATGGCGATGGATGCACAGCTAATAAAACGGCTGGGAAAGGACGAGTTTTCCACTGAATCACTGTTCGAAACCTACCTGTCTGCACTGATCAACGCAGAAAAACCGCAGACATTTGTTTTCTAGATTGCGCGTGAATGCAACACTATACCCCCCTCCAACTCAAGGAGCGGCTTGAGCAGGACGCTGCCCGGCCTGTATTGCTGGATGTCCGTGAACCCCGGGAGTTCCGGGTCTGTGCACTTGAGGACTCACGGCTGATCCCCATGCGTGAAATACCGGCAAGACTGCAATCGCTGGATAAAGATGATGAGATCGTTGTTATTTGCCACCATGGCATCCGTAGCCGTTCGGTTGTCCAGTACATGGAACAACAAGGCTTCACACACGTCATTAATTTATCAGGGGGGGTGGCTGCCTGGGCACATGATGTTGACCCGGACATGCCAACCTATTAACTTGGCATGGTCACAACAACAGGTAGATATTCATACATTAAAAGGACACGATCTGTAGTATATTTCATATGACCTACA
Organism: Gammaproteobacteria bacterium; assembly: GCA_011052215.1. Taxonomy (GTDB): domain Bacteria; phylum Pseudomonadota; class Gammaproteobacteria; order JAADHQ01; family JAADHQ01; genus JAADHQ01. The sequence continues at coordinate 2,105 of DRJK01000169.1, read as the reverse complement.
GCCCCGGAGCATGGAAACAGCATGATCAGAACAGCTTTCTTACTTTGCCTCGCCCTGGCCCCGTTACAGACCAGGGCGGATGATCTGTTGACGATTTATCGGCAGGTCATCGACAGTGACCCGACACTCAAGGCCGCCGAGGCAGGCTATCAGGCAGTCTTGCTCGGCAAGGACAAGGCTATTGCCATTTTGTTACCCACTGCCAACCTCTCTGCCAATACCAGCAAGAACCAGCAAGTAAGCTCCATATCACTGAAGCCCGGCAAACTGAATTACAACAACACCGGCTACACCCTCAGTATCTCCCAACCTGTATTTCACTATGATGCATTTGTACAGAACAGGCAGGCAACCCTGAGCATACAGAAATCAGCGGCTGAACTGGCTACCGCCCAACAGGATTTGATTATCAGGGCTGCGGAAAATTATTTCAATTTACTATCCGCTCAGGCCAGTCTTGAATTTGCCCGGTCAGAAAAAAAGGCCACCGCCAAGCAACTGGAACAGGCTCAAAAACGTTTTGAAGTGGGGTTGATTGCCATCACCGATGTCTACGAGGCCAAGTCAGCCTATGACCTGGTGGTTGCATCTGAAATTACGGCCCGCAACCAACTGGATAGCGCAGGGGAAGCCCTGAGTGAAATAACTGGCATCATCAATAATCCATTGGCGAAGCTGGACACAAACATTCCCCTGCAAAAACCTGATCCGGCCAATATGAATGAATGGACAAAGATTGCACTTAAACAAAACCTGCAACTCAAGGCCACCAAGGCGGCCGTTGAAATATCAAAGGAAAATATCAGCCTGCAACGCTCGGGGCATTACCCGACACTGGATATTGTTGCCTCGCGCAACAAGTCCGATACCGGTGGTGATTTCGGGCGTAACTCAACAACAGACAGTGTTACCTTGCAACTCAATGTACCATTATTTCAAGGTGGGTTGGTTAATGCACAAACCAAAGAGGCCGCATATCTGTACTCTCAGGCAAAACATAACCTGGATAAACAACTTCGTGCAACCATGCGTCAAACCCGTGATGCATACCGTGGTGTTATCAGCGGCATCAGCCAGGTGCGTGCACTAAAGCAGGCCACCATCTCCACAAAAAGTGCTCTGGAGACAACTCAGGCCGGCTTTGATGTCGGCACTCGCAACATTGTTGATGTGCTGCTGGCGCAAAGGAACCTGTTCAGGTCAAAACGCGATTATGACCAGGCCCTGCACCAGTATGTGCTGAATGTTCTACGGTTAAAATTTTCTGCTGGTACACTGTCGCCGGATGACCTGAAGTATTTTAATGCGTGGCTGAAATGACCGGACTACAGACCAATGTTGAAGCACCTGATTTTAGTGATCCGCTGGGTTTATTAAAGGCCTGTCATCAACGCATACTCGGCTTTTGTAACTTGCTCGAAAAAATGGTTGTACACAACAATAAAAATGGAATTGACTCCGAATTCAAGCAAGCCGCCCAAAAAATACACCGTTACTTTACCACTGCCGGCATCCTTCACCATATGGATGAGGAGCAGGATTTGTTCCCGTTACTTGTCGGGCAATCCCTGAAAATAGCCACAATCATCAACGATCTCAAGCAGGACCATATCGCCATGAATGCAGCCTGGGAGAAACTTGAGCCCGTTCTTGCACACCCGGCAATCATCGAAGATGCGTCTGAATTTGAACAATGGGTCAATGAATTCTGCCACCTCTACCGGAAACATATCAAAACGGAAGAAGAGGATTTTCTTTCCATCGCACAACACATGCTCAGTAGCGAGCAATTGGTGCATTTAGGGGAAAGCATGAAAGAGAGAAGGGGAAAAGGGCGTATATAACAGAATACAGAAAAACCATCCGAAACATTCTGTCCGGGTGAATTCTCGATCGAATTATTTGTTAAGTTGGATACCAGTAACGCAGAGGTCGCGGAGTTTGAAGATGTATTGTCATGATTCTGGCAAATACAGGGTTTATTACTTTTATCACTGTCCCGTTAACTTTATGAAGCACATATCAAGGTGAGGACATGGAATCGGCAAGCCTGATCAAGACCGTCTGCCGCACGGACGCGGCAGCCGAGCCGCCATGGATGGCAT
>DRJK01000168.1 GCA_011052215.1 Gammaproteobacteria bacterium | reverse complement strand
TCGGCTGCCGCGTCCGTGCGGCAGACGGTCTTGATCAGGCTTACCGATTCCATGTCCTCACATTGTTATGTGCTTCATAAAGTTAACGGGACAGTAGTGGGTTTGAATAGTATAAAAAGATCACGGCCAAGGGTCCGTTAAATGAAGTGGTACAGGTTTATCCGGGCAACGTTGTGTTTTCCGGGTCAAAGTTTCCAGCTGATTTCTTCATTGGCCCTTAACGGGATCACGGATTGTGTTTTCGTCAAGGGATAGTCAGGTGGTACCTGCCAGCTTTCTTTTGTCAGCGTGATTCTTTTGGTATTGCGTGGTAGTCCGTAAAAGTCGGGTCCATTGAAACTGGCAAAGGCCTCCAGCTTGTCGAGCGCCTGTGCCTGTTCAAATGCCTCGGCGTAAAGCTCCATGGCGGCATGGGCAGTAAAGATGCCGGCACAGCCACAACTGCTTTCCTTTGTGTTTCTGGCATGGGGTGCGCTGTCTGTTCCAAGGAAGAACCGGGGATGACCACTTTGTATAATCTCTATCAATGCCTGGCGATGTTGCTCTCTTTTTAATACAGGCAGGCAATAGTGATGCGGGTGTAATCCGCCATTGAACATTGCGTTGCGGTTCATTAACAGGTGGTGGGCCGTAATGGTTGCCGCGACCCGTTCCGATTCAGCCGATATAAATTCAACGGCCTCCCGGGTAGTGATATGTTCAAGAACCACGCGTAAATCCGGAATGTTATCCAGTACAGGGATCAGTTGTTGTTCAATAAATATTTTTTCCCGGTCAAAGATATCGACGTCAGGGTCTGTCACCTCACCGTGTACCAGTAGTGGCATCCCGAGTTCAGCCATTTTGGCCAGTACTGGCCAGGTTTTTTTAATCTGGCCAACTCCGGCATCTGAATGGGTGGTTGCACCGGACGGGTAGAGTTTGACCGCATGAATGAAACCGCTGTCATGGGCCTTTTTGATTTCATCACTTGTTGTGTTATCGGTCAGGTACAGCGTCATCAGTGGTTCGAAGTCAGCATTCCCGGGCAGGCAGGACAGGATGCGTTGACGATAGGCACCGGCTTCATCGGTCGTGGTCACCGCTGGTTTCAGGTTGGGCATAATGATGGCACGGGCAAATTGTCTGGTGCTGTGGCCGATCACCGACGCCATCTCATCGCCGTCTCGAATGTGGCAATGCCAGTCATCTGGACGGGTGAGTGTGATGGATTGCATTGAGTTCATAGGAATTGAAATTTATTTTATAACTTTTCTGACCTAAACTATACCTTTCAGGAAGGTTTTTAGCCCGTATGGGTGCACCAATCCGTTTATTGAACAAGTAATAATAAAGCCTGAATAGTTGCTTATCTATATGTTTATTAACAAATTAATAGTGATTCTGATGAATATAAAAAGGTCGTTTTTCTTGACCTGAGGGGCTAAAAAGAAGATCATAGCGCGTTCAAATTTTTAACATTCAACCAGACTTTGCTGGGTTTTATCAAGAAATAATCGTTTAATGAATTTACAGGCGAGCAGGATTTATGGATGCTGAAGTCAAAAAAAGATTATTAGGTGAAATGCTTTTTGCGCGACGCTTTGAAGAGCGTTGTTATGAAGCTTATGTGGAACGCAAGATTGGCGGGTTCCTGCACCTTTACCCCGGAGAAGAGGCCTGTGCCTATGGCGTGCTCGAGGCCGCAAGGCCCGGGTACGACTATGTCATGACCAGCTACCGTGACCATATTCATGCGATCAGATGTGGCGTTGATCCCAAGGTGATTATGGCCGAGCTCTATTCAAAGGTAACCGGATGCTGCAAGGGCCTGGGTGGGTCCATGCATATTTTTGGTGTCGAACACCGTTTTATGGGTGGTTATGCCCTGGTCGGCGGGCCATTCCCTTTGGCAGCAGGTATTGCCAAGGGGATTAAAATGAAGGGTGGCGATGAAATCAGTATCTGCTTCCTCGGTGATGCCGCCAATAATCAGGGAACATTCCACGAGTCGCTGAATATGGCCAAGGTCTGGGAACTGCCTGTCCTGTATGTCTGCGAAAATAATTTATATGGTATTGGCACCCGGATTGACAGGTCAACCGCAGTGGTTGATCAATACAAACGTGTTTCCGGCTACAATATACCGTCTGAACAGGTCGACGGGCAGGATATTGAACTGGTTTACAAGGCCGCCAAAAAGGCAGTGGAGCATGTGCGTTCAGGGAAAGGTCCCTATTTCCTTGAGTTGATGACCTACCGTTATCGTGGGCACTCCATGTCTGATTCCAATGCCTATCGTCCCAAGGATGAAGAGCGTATGTGGAGCAAGCGTGACCCGATCATTATGTTGCGCGACCGTCTGATTGAGGTCGGCGAGATCACACTGGACGATTACAAACAAATGGATGGCGATATTCTGGAAAAAATCGAGAGCGAGGTTATCAAGTTTGCAGAGGAGTCGCCGCAACCACCGCTGGAAATACTTGAGAAATACACGCTGGGAGAAGATGATCCCTGGGTTAAAGGGGGGGTGGCGTAATGTCGGAAATAATGTTCTGGGAAGCCATTCGCCGTGCCCATGATGAGGAAATGGCCCGTGATCCACTGGTGATCTGCATGGGCGAAGATATTGCCATTGCCGGTGGAACCTACAAGGCAACCAATGGTCTTTATGACAAGTACGGGCCTGAGCGTGTTATTGATACACCTATTTCAGAAAATGGTTATACCGGCCTGGGCATAGGTGCATCCTACCTGGGTATTCGGCCGGTTATAGAAATTATGTCGGTTAACTTTTCCTGGTTGGCCATGGACCAGATTTTCAATACGGCTGCAAAGGTTCGTTATATGTCCGGAGGCCAGTTAACTGCACCCATTGTGGTACGGTCACCTGGCGGTACGGCCCACCAGTTAGGCGCCCAGCATTCTGCCAGAATGGAAAAGGTGTTCATGGGTATTGCCGGATTGCGTGTGATAACACCTTCCAGTCCCAGACAGGTCTATGGCCTGCTCAAGTCTGCCATCCGTTGCAATGACCCGGTGTTTATCAATGAACATGAACTTATGTACAACATGAAAGGCGAGGTCCCGGATGATGAGTTCTTCATGCCACTGGAAGGTTCCGAGCTAACGCGGGCCGGTAAGGACGTGACCCTGTTTGGTTACAACATATCTGTACATTGGTGTTTGCAGGCGGCCGATATTCTGGCCAGACAACATGACATTGATGCAGAGGTAGTCGATTTATATGCGTTAAGCCCATTGGACAGGGTGGGGATCGCGGCATCTGTGAGTAAAACACACCGTGCAGTGATTGTTGAAGAGGCCGAACCGGCCGTCGGTGTTGGCGCAGAAGTCATGGCTGTTATTAACGAAGAGTGCTTCTTCGAACTGGATGCACCACCTGTGCGCGTGTCTGCACTTAATGTACCTATCCCTTATAATCATACACTGGAAAAAGCAGCCATTCCCAATGCGCAGGATGTGGTAAAATCCGTTTTGAAGATGTTTGGAAAATAAATTCCACTGATTGGCAGGGACATGTGTTCCTGTTTTTCAAACTGACCCGGGTATCGAAGCTGGATTGTTATGTCAGAGCCTTATGAAATAAAAATGCCGCAACTATCGGACACCATGACCGAAGGTGTCATCGTTAGCTGGGAAAAAGATGTCGGCGATAAAGTTGAACGTGGTGATATTGTCGCGACGGTCGAAACCGACAAGGCGATCATGGATGTCGAGGTCTTTCGTGACGGTTTTCTCTCCGGCCCGCTTTCTGCTGTGGACAGTACAGTCCCGGTGGGTGGTCCTGTCGGCTATATTGTTGACAGTCAGGACAAGGTGCAGGAGGGTGAATCGTCGGCAGCAACCCCTGATGCCGGTGATGACCCGATAGAGACAGAAACAACCGGCCCCAGTGATAATGCCCGGACAACAGAAGCAGCACCCGAGCCTGAAGGGGTGGTGCATACAATCAAAATGCCACAACTTTCCGACACCATGACTGAAGGCATTGTTGTCGAGTGGGTCAAGTCAGCAGGCGACCGGATCAAACGCGGCGAGATTGTGGCGCAGGTTGAAACCGACAAGGCCATTATGGATGTCGAGGTATTCCGTGATGGTTATCTTTCCGGACCGATAGCAGAGGTAGACAGCGTTGTTGCCGTGGGTGTTGCCATGGCCTATCTCGTCGAGGGCGAGCAGCATGTAGTCAGTGAAAGTGCCATTATAAAATCAGATGTAACCGGGGCTGGATCGACAGAAAACAGTCCATCAGCATCGACAGCGAATACGGCTTCTTCGTACACGATTCAATCGGCATCGGCATCCACTCCGGCATCCAGACCGAATAACAAACAGGCAACACCGCTGGCAAGAAAAGTTGCCGGTCAGGCAAAGGTCGATCTGAACAACGTTCAGGGTAAAGGGCCGGCAGGTGTAATTACATCGGCAGATGTGCTGGCAAGCCAGCAGGCGGCACCAACGGGAACACTTGCATCATCTGTTTCTGAAGTGATTGTTCCGGGTAACGGCCGACCCATGAATGCCATGGAGCGGGCAATCAGTCACACCATGTCATCATCGTTAAGCATGCCGACATTTAATGTCACGGTGAATGTAAAACCAGGGGCTCTGATAAAATCATCAAAGAAAAAAGGTGTCTCGCTCACGGTTTCCATAGCCAAGGCCTGTGCACTGGCAATACACAGGCATCCAACCATGAACTGGTGTTACCAGCCTGTCGACAAACTGGTTGAACGAAGCCAGGTCGATGTTGGCATGGCGGTTTCGTCAGAAGGTGGCGGGCTGGTTGTACCGATTCTGAGGGCATGTGAATCCACCGGCCTGGACCAGTTGAACGACAACTGGAAAGACCTGGTTGATCGTGCGCGTAAACGCCGTCTGTCACCGGAAGAATATTCAAACCCGACATTTATGGTTTCCAATATGGGCATGTTGGGTGTCAGTTATTTTGATGCCATCCCGACACCGGGCACGGCGGCCATCCTCGCCATCTCTTCAGCCGGGCCGGATGGTATGCCGTTGACCATTACCGCCGATCATCGCGTCGTTAATGGCGCCGAAGTTGCGTTATATCTGAACACACTGAAAGGCATGATCGAACATCCGGATGCCTGGATGGGGCCAACGGGCCCGGCTATTCCGGAAGGTGACTGGGACTATGATGTGGTTATCATCGGTGCAGGTCCAGGCGGTGAGGATTGTGCGCGTGATCTCGCCGGGCATGGTATCAAGGTTGCCATGGTTAATGATGCGCCGCTCCCGGGGGGCGAATGTTTATGGCGAGGCTGCATCCCGTCCAAGGCCTGGCGTGCCGCTGCCGATCGCATCCGTGACCGTGCCCATGACGTACACCTTGGCGTAGAGGGTACGACCAATACAAAACTGAGCTGGAGCAAGCTGGAAAAGACGCGTCGCCATGTACTGGATACGCGGGGTGAGATGGCACTCAAGACAGACAAGGGCGTGAAAATAAAGTACATCCACGGCTTCGCACGGTTCGAGGATGATCACACACTGCAAATCGATCAATCTGGAAACAGCAACAATCCCCATCAGCGGGCCCCGGCGGGTGATGGATCAAAATCAGAACGCATCCGCTTTGGTTGTGCCGTTATTGCAACTGGCGCACCCCCGTTTGTGCCACCTATCCCCGGTGCCCATGATGCCATGAAAAAGAATGGTGTGTTGACCTCGGATACCGTCTGGGGGTTGAAGGAAGTGCCAAAACGGCTGGGTGTTGTCGGTGGTGGTGCGATTGGCATGGAAATGGCGCAAATATTCCAGGACTTTGGCAGCAAGGTTAAATTGATCGAAGGGCAGGACCGTATTCTGGCAGAAGTGGAGCCGGAAATTGCCAGGTACCTGACCGCGGTGTTGAATGATGATCCGAATCTGAGTATTCATACGTCTGCACAGGTGAAGTCCATCAAGGGCAAGCCGGGTGCGATGAGGCTGGTTTACACCTCCGAAGACGACGACAAGGATCATACCTTCAGTTGTGATTACGTCTTGATGGCAACCGGGAAACGGCCCGTGCTGGAGCCATTACAACTGGACAATGCCGGTATCGAGGCTGTTGCGGGCGTTATCAGGGTCGATGCGCGCAGCCGTACCAGTATCCCTCACATTTTTGCGGTTGGAGACGTGGTGGGGGGCCTCATGCTGGCCCATACAGCCGGGCAACAGGGGCGGGTGGCCGCGGCAACCATCGTTGGTGAAGACATGCGTTATGATCAGGATAAGGATAGCGGGGTCATATTCACTCGACCGGAGGCCGCTTTCGTTGGTCTGTCTGTTGATCAGGCCAAATCAAAAGGGATCGATGCTGTCGAAGTGAAAATGCCGATGAGTATTGATGCCAAGGCCATGATTACCAACGAAATACATGGAATGATCAAAATTGTGGCAGATAAATCAAATCATCGGATTGTCGGTGTCCATTTCCTGGCTGACCATGCCGATACCCTGATTGGTGAGGGCGTCATGATGGTGGCGGGCGAGCTGACGCTGGAACAGGTCGCTCATGCCATTCATCCACATCCAACGCAGACCGAGATGTTCGGTGAAATGTCGCGGAGACTGCTGTCACGATTGCGTCGCAGCAGTCGCAAGAAGAGATGATACAGGCATTCTGAGCCCTGCCTATAAAGAAATACCCCGATAGACCGCTAACATGGATAGGCACCTGATTCTTAAAGATAAACATGTGAGGACGATGCGGCAATTAATACGGTTTTTTGTACTGGGGCTTATAGCGGGCACAGCCGGTCAGGCACTGGCTGGCCAGTTGAATTATGAAGCAACCCTGGAAGATTCCAGCTGGGAAACCAGTTCTTCACCCCTGCGCTGTACATTGAAACACCCGGTCAAATTTTTTGGTCAGGCCGAATTTTACCAACTGGCCGGTTACCGCCAGAAATTCCGGTTCTTCATTAATCAATCGCCGGTTAGAAAAGGCAAGGTTACGCTGGTATCCATGCCGCCTGAGTGGAAGCATAATCGCAAATCGCGCAACCTGGGCAAGTATTCCTATAGAAGAGGTGAAACACCCTTTCGATTCAATAGAAAGCTGAGTTTAAGATTGCTGTCAGAACTTGAGCAGGGAATGCGCCCCGTTTTTAAATTCAAGGATTGGGGCGACGGGCATGACGATGTATCGGCAGTATTATCAACGGTAAGATTCCGTGATGCGTTGGCAAAGTTCCGGGTCTGTGTGGGACAGATTATCCCGTATGATTACAATAAAGTAAAAAAATCCATGTTGTACTTCAATTCCGGCCGATACAAGCTTACTGTAAAGGCAAAACGTAAACTCGAGGGCATGATTGCGTACCTGATCCGTGATCACAGTGTAAAAAAAGTCTATGTAGCCGGTCATACGGATAATGTTGGAACGCATACCGATAATAATGAATTATCCGAGCGGCGTGCATTGGCAGTCAGGGATTACCTGATAAGCCGCAAGGTTCCAATATCCAAACTAAACGTCAAATATTTCGGAAAACGTAAACCCGCTCGTGGTAACAGTACTGCGAAGGGAAGGGCAAAAAACAGGCGTGTGAGGGTGGAGTTGGAACGGGAATGAAGTATTATAATAACGATCATTGCCGTCCCGTTAACTTTTGAAGCAAGCATCAATGTGAGGACATGAAACCGGCATGGCCAGATAAAGACCGGCTGCCGCAGGGATGCGGCAGCCGAGCGGCCAGGGATGGCATCACTTGCGTGTCTTTATCTGGCCATGCCGGTTTCATGTCCGCAATGCCCTGTTTAGCTCAAAACCGACTTGCCGTTTATGTTTCAACTATATTTGTTACAGGTTAACAGGACAGCAGTGAATAACGATATAATAAACATTATGTTGCAGTCAGGAGTAATCAATGTCAAAGACAGGGGTCAAGAAGGTCGTGCTGGCATATTCAGGCGGTCTGGATACGTCGGTTATTTTGAAATGGCTCGAGGATACCTATGGATGTGAGGTAGTCACCTTTACGGCCGATATTGGTCAGGGGGAAGAGGTCGAACCAGCACGTGCAAAGGCCGAGGCATACGGAATCAGGGAAATATATATAGAGGATCTACGTGAGGAATTTGCACGTGACTATGTATTCCCCATGTTTCGCGCCAACACGATTTATGAGGGTGAATACTTGCTGGGGACATCGATTGCCCGGCCATTGATAGCCAAACGTCTGGTTGAAATTGCCCGTAAAACCGGAGCAGATGCAATCTCGCATGGGGCAACCGGCAAGGGTAATGACCAGGTGCGGTTTGAACTGGGTGCCTATGCGCTGATGCCGGATGTAAAGGTTATTGCCCCCTGGCGTGAGTGGGACCTGAATTCACGTGAAAAACTGATGGCCTATGCAGAAAAGAATGGCATCAGCGTCGAACAGAAAAGAGGCGGAAAGTCACCTTATTCAATGGATGCCAATTCACTTCATATTTCATATGAGGGCGGAATACTGGAAGATCCATGGGCCGAACCGGAAGAGGATATGTGGCGCTGGACAGTTTCACCTGAAAAGGCACCTGATAAGGCAACCTGCATAGAACTGGGGTATGAAAAAGGCGATATCGTATCAATAGATGGAAAGGCTGTTTCTCCTGCCCGGGTCATGGAAACACTAAACCGGGTTGCAGGCAATAATGGAATTGGCCGTGATGATATTGTTGAAAACCGGTATGTAGGAATGAAATCACGCGGTTGTTATGAAACACCCGCAGGCACGGTCATGCTCAAGGCGCATCGTGCGATCGAGTCAATCACACTGGATCGCGAAGTGGCACACCTGAAAGACGAACTGATGCCGCGTTATGCAAGCCTGATCTATAACGGTTACTGGTGGAGTCCGGAGCGTCTGATGATTCAGAAAATGATAGATGCCTCACAGAGTACGGTGAATGGAACAGTCAGACTGAAGTTGTATAAAGGTAATGTTAATGTTATTGGCAGAATGTCAGAAACAGATAGCCTGTTTGATGAAAATATTGCCACCTTTGAAGATGATGAAGGGGCATATAACCAGAAAGATGCCGAGGGTTTTATCAAACTTAATGCCTTGAGAATGCGGATCGCCGCCAGAAAGCAATGAAGGCTACCCTGGATTGATGTAAACGCTGTCATGCAGGCAGGGAGCATGTATGCATTGTGGTTCAGATCACTGTCCCGTTAACCCATGGCGAATATAGTTGAAATGTAAGCGGCAAGTACGTTTCGGGCTAGATAGAGTAATCCGGACATGAAACCGGTAGGCCGGATCAAGACGCGCAAAACATGCCATCCATGGCGGCTCGGCTGCCGCATCCGTGCGGCAGACGGTCTTGATCAGGCCTACCGGTTTCATGTCCTCACATTGTTATATGCTTCATAAAGTTAACGGGACAGCAGTGGATTCAGATACAAACAAAAACAGCAGAATTCAGTGAATGGTTAAATATTTTCAAAATTGGAAATCCTGTTTTACCCGGGGACATCTGTTGCAACGGTTTTTGATCATTTGTATAATTTTCCCTCTTCTTTCATTCCATGCTGTTGCAGATGAAACTGTCAGGATTGGTGTGCTCGCCATCCATGGTGGCGATGTTGCATTAAAAACCTGGGCCCCACTTTCCAAATATCTAAAAGATTCATTGCCCGGTTATAATTTCCAGATTGTCCCGTTACATCTTTCGGAGATGCATGACGTGGTTTCCAGCCATGCCGTTGATTTTATTCTGACCAACTCCGGTAATTATGTTGATCTTGAGAGGCAGTTTAATATATCACCCCTTGCAACAATGAAAAAAGAGTACAAGGGGATAGATATCAGTTCATTCGGTGCAGTTATTTTTACCAGGAAGAATGAAAATATACATTCGTTGAATGACCTGACGAACAAGTCCTTTATGGGCGTCAAACCAGGGGCGTTTGGTGGTTTTCAGATGGCATGGCGGGAACTGAAAAAAAATAATATTGATCCCTTCACAGAAATGAAAGAACTGCGGTTTAGTGGTTTTCCGCAGGCGGGGGTCGTTCTGGCTGTAAGAGATGGTCTCGTTGACGCCGGGACGGTACGCACCGGTATCCTTGAGCAGATGGCTGACAAGGGGCAGATCAAGCTGGATAATTTCAGGGTATTGCAACGAAAGAAAGATAAAAAATTCCCCTATCTATTGAGTACATCACTCTATCCGGAGTGGCCATTTGCACGACTGGCCGACACCGATCAGGAACTGGCTGGCAAGGTTCATACGGCACTGTTAAATATGCCGGCAAATGTCATCAGATTGGGGCGCGTACGGGTTACCGGCTGGAGTGAACCAGCTAATTACGAGGTGATTCATGATTTGATGAGAGATCTGCAGGTGGGCCATTACAAGAATGTGAAGCCATTTTCAGCTGCGCTATTACTGAAAAAATATATGTGGTGGATTATTTTTGTAGTATCACTGGTTTTGACAATGGCAGTCTTCCTGCTTTATGTGATTTTCTTTAACAGGCGTGTGAGCAACGCAAAAGATGAGTTGGAGAGACAAATCCAGAAAAAGGTGTTGCTTGAGCATTCATTACATCTTGAACGAAATTTTCTGAAGGCATTATTGAACAGTATAACCGATGGTGTTGTAGCATGTGATAATGATGGGCGGGTAACCCTGTTTAACAAGGCGGCAATAAGAGTTGGAGACCTGGGCGAGGTGGCTATTGATGGCAGTCATTGGCAGGACTATTTTACATTTTTTGATTCTGAAGGATCAAGACCGCTGACTTATGAAGAGAATCCTTTTTTACGTGTACTGGAAAATAATTTTCTTGATCCACAGGAACTGATATTAAAACTGGAAACCGGTCAGCGCAGCGTTGTCGTGAGTGGTCAGGCAATAATAAATGAAAAAGGCAATAGTATTGGTGCAGTTCTGTCGTTACATGATACTACAGAAAGAATATTGAAGGATCAACGCCTCAGACAATCAGAAGAGGAGTTACGCGCTATTCTGGATAATATGCAGGATACCTACTATCGCACCAACCTCGACGGTAAAATTATTCGCTTGTCCAGATCGATCGGCAATATGCTTGGATATGAGTTTGAAGATGTGATAGGAAAGGAGCTTACTTCATATTATGTTGACCCGGAGGGTCGTAAGGAATTTCTGGAGGCACTGAGAGCCAGTGGTGGTAGTTTGCAAAATTATCAGTCGTTAATACGACATGCTGACGGGCGTGAAGTATGGGTTTCAACCAGTGCACAATACCATTATGACGATAGCGGCAAGGTTGATGGTGTTGAAGGTGTAACGCGTGATATTACCAGGATCAAAAATGCACAGGCCGAGTTGTTCGAGGAAAAGGAAAGAGCGCATATTACTTTACGTTCTATCGGTGACGGTGTGATCACGACAGATACACAAGGCAGGATTATTTATATTAACCCCTATGCCGAACAGATGCTGGGTTGTTCCGGGGAATCGGCAATCAATAATAGTTTATCAACTTATCTTTGTTTTTCTGATGCAACAACAAATGTGACTATCGAAGATCCGGTAGAAAGATGTATTTCTGAAGAGGAGGTTGTTGTCTTTTCAGAACATATAAATGCCATACGCTATGATGGCGCAAGGTTTGCGGTAAAACTGACAACCTCACCAATGAGAGACCAGGACAGTAATATAAAAGGTGTCGTGATGGTTCTTCATGATATTTCCGATATGTGGAAGTTGACACAAAAACTCAGTTACCAGGCCTCACATGACTCATTGACGGGCCTGATTAACCGACGTGAATTCGACCACCAACTGGGTCTGGCACTGGATAAAAGCAAAAAAACAGGAAGTAATCATACCTTGTGTTACATGGATCTCGATCAGTTCAAGGTTGTCAATGATACCTGCGGGCATGTTGCCGGTGACAGGTTACTGAAGCAATTAGCGCAGTTACTGGTTACTGATATTCGCAGCAATGATGTACTTGCCAGGTTGGGTGGTGATGAATTCGGTCTGTTATTGTATGGATGCAGGATGGACCGCGCCGACTCGATTCTTGAGAAAATCAGAAAGGCGATCAAGGAATTCAGGTTTAGCTGGGATGAAAAAACTTTTGAGCTGGGTGTCAGTATCGGTGTTGTGCCGGTAACCCGTAATAGTATCAGCGTTACCGAATTGCTGAGTGAGGCAGATGCGGCCTGTTACGTGGCCAAGGATCTGGGTCGTGATCGAATACATAAATACCAGCAAGGCGATACAGATCTGGTGAAGCATAAGAGCGAGATGCAGTGGGTTCATCGAATTCAGCAGGCATTGGATGAGGGAAGATTTGTCTCTTATTACCAGCTTATTCAGCCTGTTCAAAATGGTGTTGTCTGGTATTCCGAGATTCTTGTTCGCATGCTTGATGAGAATGGGGATATTGTTTTACCCGGCGCTTTTATTCCGGCAGCAGAAAGATATCATCTGATGTCTAATATCGATCAATGGGTAATCAATGATGTATTTGCCATGATACAAGACCGGCCTGTTAAAAATATGTCCTACACGATCAACTTGTCAGGCCAGTCAGTTGGTGATAAAAAAATGCTGAATTACATACTGGAAAGTATGAAAAAATATAATATAGATCCGTCAATTATCTGCTTTGAAATAACAGAAACTGCCGCAGTGGCAAATTTTGATAGCGCGCGTATTTTTATTGATCAACTACATGAGGCCGGATGTAAGTTTGCACTTGATGATTTCGGTAGTGGCCTGAGTTCATTCGCATATCTGAAAAATCTGGATGTTGATCTTTTGAAAATTGATGGCAGTTTTATCAGGGATATTGCACAGGATCCGGTGGATTACGCAATGGTTTCATCAATTAACAGGATTGGTCATTTAATGGGAATTAAAACCATTGCAGAAGTTGTTGAGGACAAGGATATACTGGAAAGACTGGAAAAAATTGGCGTAGATTACGTGCAGGGCTTTTATATTGACAGACCAAGACCTCTGAGCGATGCAGATGAGGAGGTGGCAGTTTAAGCCGGGCTCTATTCTCCACTGTTCGCCTGCAACTGGATATTTCGCTATCATATACATTTCTGTTAATAAACGTGCGTATCGACCACAGACAGGATAAAATAAAACAGAAATAGCCAGAAGAGCCTGAAAGGAATACTTATGAGTGTTGAGGAAACAGTCAGCCCCAATAATTTTATACGCCATATAATCGACGAAGATATCAAGACGGGTAAAAATGAAGGCAAGGTGGCAACACGTTTCCCGCCTGAGCCGAACGGATATCTTCACATTGGTCATGCCAAATCTATATGCCTTAATTTTGGTATCGCGAAAGACTATGATGGAACCTGTAACCTTCGGTTTGACGATACCAATCCACACAAGGAAGATGAGGAATTTGTTGACGCAATCCAGAAGGATGTAAAATGGCTCGGTTTTGACTGGGGTGGCCGTTTGTATTTTGCATCTGACTATTTCCAGCAACTACATGATTATGCAGTGGAGTTAATAAAAAATGGCAAGGCATTTGTCTGTGATCTTGGTGCAGATGAGGTTCGGGAATATCGCGGCACATTGAAAGAACCGGGTCGCGAAAGTCCCTGCCGTAATCGAACAGTTGAAGAGAACCTGGACCTGTTTAAACGTATGAAAGAGGGTGAGTTCGAAGATGGAGCGCGTGTGCTGCGTGCCAGGATAGACATGGCCTCACCCAATATCAATATGCGTGACCCGACCCTGTATCGTATTCGGCATGGTGTCATCCATCACCAGACAGGTGAAAAATGGTGCATCTATCCGATGTATGATTATACCCATCCGATATCCGATGCCCTGGAAGGAGTTACCCATTCCCTGTGTACACTGGAGTTTGAGGACCACCGACCCTTGTATGACTGGGTTCTGGATAATATTTCCATTCCCTGCCACCCACGGCAGATAGAGTTTTCAAGGCTGAATTTACAATACACGATTGTCAGTAAACGCAAATTGACCGAACTGGTTAAGGAGGGTCATGTTGATGGCTGGGATGACCCACGCATGCCTACCATAGCGGGTTTGCGAAGACGGGGTTTTACATCGAGGTCTATCCGTGATTTCTGTGATCGTATTGGTGTCACCAAGTCTGATAATACGGTTGAAATGGGCGTACTGGAAAACTGTATACGCGAAGATTTGAACGAACATGCCCCCCGGCGTATGGCAGTACTGCATCCATTGAAAGTGGTAATCGAGAACTACCCGGAAGGCCACCCGGAAGAATTGGATGCAGCGAACCATCCGCAGGATGAGTCAATGGGGACACGCAAAATTCCGTTTGGTCGCGAAATATATATAGACCGTGGAGATTTTCTGGAGGTGGCCCCAAACAAGAAATTCAAGCGACTGGTGTCGGGTGGAGAAGTACGTTTGCGAAACGCCTATGTGATTCGATGTAATGAGGTAATCAAGGATAATAATGGCGATATTATCGAGTTGCGTTGTACCTATGACCCCGACACATTGGGTAAAAATCCGCAAGGCAGAAAAATAAAGGGGGTCATACACTGGGTATCGGTTACACATGCAATCGAGGCTGAAATCCGTCTGTATGACCGGTTGTTTAATCTTCCTGCCCCGGAAAGTGCAGGCAAGGACTACAAGGAATTTATAAACCCCGATTCACTTTGGACGTTAACCCAATGTTTTATTGAATTGAGCATGGCAGATGCTAAACCAGGTGAGCAGTTTCAGTTTGAGCGTGAAGGTTATTTCTGCCTGGATGAGGCGCACGTCAGCGGCAATCGGCCTGTCTTCAACCGCACGGTAACCCTGAGAGATACATGGAGTAAGAAAAACAGCATGTAGATACGAACCATGGCCGCTTCTGCACGAAGGTGCTGGAAACAGCATATCTTGCAAAGATATATAATTTATCACTGCTGCCCTGTTAACTTTTGAAACGAGCATCGATGTGAGGACATGGAATCGGCATAGCCAAATAAAGACCGTCTGCCGCAGGGATGCGGCAGCCGAGCGGCCAGGGATGGCGTCTTTTGCGTGTCTTGATTTGGCTATGCCGGTTTCATGTCCGCAATGCCCTGTTTAGTTCAAAATCGACTTGCCGTTTACCTTTCAACTATATTTGTTACAGGTTAACGGGGCAGCAGTGATAAATTATTACATAAAAAAAGCCACGGAGAAGATTATTTGTTGTCTGAGGAGTTAGACGGTGTGAAATAATCTGTTCATTCTCCGTGGTATAAACCTAAGCCGGGTTTTTCATAAAATACCGGGCTATCCAGTGATCCGCGCTGACATATTTTCCGGCACCGTAAAAGAACAGAACCAGCAGCATGATAAGATAGGTGACAGCGAATTCAATTCCGTTATTCAATATAACGAAACTGCCATGTTCGGTTAGCCATTCATAATTGCCGTGTGCCTTCAGAATATCTCTTGCTGCACTCAGTCTTTCGATAGATCCCTGTGCATCGGAGCAATTAAACATACAGAATTTGGCATCGGCTATGGCCTGCCAGCCGTGTTTCCAGTGCACCTGGAATATGGCAACAAACATCGTGACCATCAGGGGGACGCTGATCCAGCGTACACCCAGGCCAAATATCAGCATGACAGCCCCGGCGAGTTCGGTACCTGTAGCCAGGAAGGCCATGATATCCGGAAACGGCAGACCAAGCCCCCATTCCTTATTACCAAACCAGGCCGAGGTATCTTCAAAGCTGTTGAATTTTGTCATGCCGGCCATCCAGAAAATTGGTGCCAGGTAGAGTCGTATGGCGAGTGGTGCGATGAAGTCGAATGCGCGGGTGCGATTCAATAAATTTTGCATGGTCAGTAACATGCCAGTTCTCCGTTTATTGTTTAATTACGCACCCCCAACAATATATCGGCTTCGCGTAATTGATTCATTATCTGCATTCCACCCTTTATGACAGCACCCGGGTCAGAATGGTTCAATTCTTCAGCAATTTTATTTAATATTTCCATGCCGGTCTGGCCGGGGTTCAGTTCAAGACTTTGAACCAGGTGAGCTGTTACCGGATTGACTTCCATGAAGCCGACTTCATCGTCACGATTACGATACACAACCAGGGTGGTGGCCTGTTGCGGTGGTACTTCCGGCTGATAATCCGGCCCGATGTGTTGCACATCAAACTGATAGGTAAGGAGCCAGGCCAGTGGTGATAATATAGGTGTGCCCTGGATTAAGTCACCCCTGGTATCAATGCCTTCATCAGATATTTCTTCCTCTGCTGCACTCATGGCCAGTTCGGTCCATTCATAATGGGCCAGTTCGTTGATAAAGGCGGGATCATTCGGGTTATCACGTTCATTGCCGAGATAATCGAGAAATTCCTGTGAAATTTCCAAAAAGTATGGAGTCTTGCACCTGTGTCTGGTGTAAAAGTCCCTGACCATGGAGTGCCAGGATTCATCAGAAAAAATTTCACGCAGTACAGGAAAACCGCTGGCTATAAAGCCTTCAACATTGTTATAGAACAGGTCGCGATAGATTCCCATGCGCCTGTTCTCGATACCTTCAGGTTTTTTATTGAGCGCCGGGTTTCTGATGTGTGCAGCAAACTCGAATTGTCTGCGCATAAATGCAGGCTGTTTTTCATCATGCATGTTGCTGGTCATGCTGGTGATTCCATTTGTTCTGCATGGATGAAATAATATCCACTTCTTTCAATAATTCCTTAAGGGGTGGAATATTGAAATCACGTTCCAGTAAGGTAGGTACAACGCCGAAGGCCTCATAGGCCTTGTCCAGCAACGCCCAGACAGGATCAATAATGTCTGCGCCGTGGGTGTCGACGACCAGGTCTTCGGCCTCCTGGTAATGACCCGCTATATGGAGATACATGATCCTTTCGGCCGGAAGGGCCTTTAAAAATGTCTCCGCATCATAGCGGTGATTAACACTGTTAACATAAATATTATTAACATCCAGCAACAGGTCGCAGTCAGCCTCTGAAATGACGGCATTGAGGAAGTCAATTTCCTCCATTTCCTTACCGGGTGCTGCGTAGTAAGAGACGTTTTCCATCGCGATACGTTGTTCCAGTGTATCCTGTACGGTGCGAATTCTGTCGGCTACATATTTAACGGCTTCATCGGTGAACGGGATAGGCATCAGATCATACAGATGCCCGGTATCGCTGCAAAAACTGAGGTGTTCGGAGTAGGCCTTGATATTGTGATTTTTTAAAAAATCCTTCAGGTCTTTTAAAAAATCCATATCCAGTGGAGAGGGGCTACCTATAGACAGTGACAGGCCGTGGCAGATAAACGGGTAGCGTTCTGTAAAATAGCGAAACTGTTTGCCAAAAGTACCACCCAGGCCGATCCAGTTTTCCGGGGCAATTTCCATAAAATCGATTTGTGAAGGGTGGGCCTCGGTCAGCTCACCCAACAGGGATCGCCTTAAACCGAGACCACTACCTTCAACAGGATATTGTGATTGACTCACAGAACAGTAACCTTATTTCTTGCCACCGCACTTGCCTTCACCACATTTACCTTCTTTGGCTTTCTTCGCTTGCTTGCTGGCGCCGCATTTTCCTTCCATGCTTTTCACCATTCCTTTTTTACCGCCACACTTGCCTTCATTCTTGACCTTGGCAGCACCACATTTACCTTCCTTGCCTTTCTTCATTTCCTTGCTGGCACCACATTTACCTTCCATACTTTTCTTCATTACCTTGTTGCCGCCGCATTTACCTTCCTTGGGTTTATTCATTTCTTTCTGGCCGCCACATTTGCCTTCTGCTGCCGCAGTTTGCATGTAACCGTTGTTCAGTTGTGTTGCTGAGAACGGGTTTTGATTTGTTCCAGCCACAGACATTGCTGAGACAGATGTCAGAAAAGCAGCGCCCATTGCTGCAGCCAGTGGTTTTTGGATAAAGTTCTTATTCATAATCAGTGCTCCTTAGGATAGTTGGATTGGCCATCTAATATTTTTGTAATGCCAAAGTGATATAGTACTGTTTTTCAAGATACAGGCAACCATTGCTTTGCCTTAATGGTGTAGGACTTGTTACCGTCTGGAAAGTTTCATTATAGGGTTGAAAAATCACGGAATTATATCAATATCGGTTTATTATCTGCTTAAGGCATTGAATATAGGCCTGATCTTCAGGCAATTCATTTTTTCTTTGTGCCTGCCACAGGCTTTCGGCCAGGCAATCCATCATCAAATGTTCAGTTTTGTGAGGGTCGCCGGTTTTATTCAGCACCTTCTTGTATATAGACTCAATACCATCGGGGTGGTTGCTGGCAAACTGTTCTCTCAAGGTAATATGCATACCCATATGCAAAAATGGATTCGTCTGTCCATCTTCGGGTTGATAGTCCCGGCCCAGGTCATCCTGCCTGTTTTCCAGCATCGGATGATACTCGGGGTGCATGCTGACCACTTCGCCAACGAGGGCCTCGAGTGGTTCAACGGGTTGTTTGCTGATAAATTTTTGCCATGATGAGCGAAAAAACCCCCTGATCTGGTTACGGTCCTTGCTATAAAACATATTTTATGCCTGCTTGGTTATTAGTGCATAACATTGTCAATTTTCTGTTTTATTTTTAAATTCACACAGGTCTTCGATAACACATGAACCACACCTTGGTTTACGAGCGATGCAGGTGTACCTGCCGTGCAGAATAAGCCAATGGTGTGCATCGAGACGAAATTCCCCGGGCACAAATTTGAGTAACTTTTTTTCCACCTCAAGGACATTTTTGCCGGGTGCCATGCGAGTACGATTTGCAACCCTGAATATATGTGTGTCCACTGCAATGGTCGGGTGTCCGAATGCCGTATTGAGTACCACATTGGCAGTTTTTCGACCCACCCCCGGCAGGGCCTCCAGCGCTGCCCGGTCTTGTGGAACCTGTCCCCGGTGTTTGTCAATCAACATATGGCAGGTTTTAATTATATTTTTACTTTTTGTATTATAGAGGCCGATTGTTTTTATATACCCCTTGAGTACTTCTTCTCCCAGTTTAAGGATTGAGGCCGGGGTTTTACATTTTCTGAACAAGGCGGTGGTTGCCTTGTTAACACCCACATCGGTTGCTTGTGCTGACAGGATAACAGCAACCAGTAATTGAAAGGTATTGTTGTATTTCAGTTCAGTCGCGGGTTCGGGGTTATGTTCTTTCAGACGCTGAAATATTTCATATCGTTTTTTAGCATTCATAGAGAAGCAAAAATTTGTATCCGGGTTATTCAGGCATCAGGGGTCAGTCGGATCCAGGATGATTTCAGGCAGCGTTCCATGCGTTGACCTGTCACCTGCATCAGGGAGCACTAGACTCGACAGGCGCCTGAAGTTTCAGTTTCAACATTTTTCCTGACGGCAGCCATTCGGGCAGAACGACGGTCAATCATATTTTTAACCGCAATAATCAGCCCCAGGCCGATGAATGCCCCGGGAGGCAGGATGGCCAGCAGGAATCCAGGGTAATCAGTGCTGAATGTAATTGTCATATTACGGGCGGCCTCACCAAACATCAGGTTCGCATTGGCAAGTAATGTACCGAACCCGACCACCTCACGCATAGCACCTAACAAAACGAGGACTGACGTGAAACCCAGCCCCATGGTCAGTCCATCAATAAGGGAATGAAATACAGAATGTTTTGATGCGAAGGATTCTGCACGACCGATAATGGCACAGTTGGTGACAATCAGTGGAATGAATATGCCCAGTGTTTTATATAAAGAATGGAGATAGGCGTTCAGGAGAAGTTCCACGATAGTGACCAGAGATGCAATGATAAGCACAAAAACCGGGATTCTGATCTCACTACGGACAAGGTTCCGGATCATGGAGACAATAACATTGGAGCCGATCAGAACCAGTGTGGTTGCAATACCCAGGCCAAGCCCGTTTATTACCGTAGAGGTAACTGCCAGCAAGGGACACAGTCCCAACAGTTGTACCAGGGCGGGATTGTTGCGCCAAAAACCGTCTTTACTGATTTGTGTGACTGAATTATTCATGGGTATTGCCCGATCCTTGTTGTTTAGTACTGTATATAAGGTGTTTGTTTAACTTATAGTATAACAAAGTATTTTTTACTGCCTTGACAATTGCGCGTGGTGTGATGGTGGCACCGGTAAACTGGTCAAAAAATCCGCCATCCTTTTTTACTTTCCAGTCTTTTTCTGCCGGCTTAAGCAGGGATTTTCCTTTAAAACCCAATATCCAGTCAGAACGTTCCGCTTCAATGGCATCCCCCAGCCCGGGTGTTTCCCTGTGTGCGATAACCCTCACACCGGTCAATTGTCCTTTAGTGTCAATTCCAATCAGGAGCTTTATTGTACCGTTGTATCCATTGGGAGCAATGCTGCTGAATACAGCAGTGACCGGGACCCCGTTTTTTCGGGCCCTGTAAACAGTGACCGGCTTTTCTGTTCCCAGAAGGTACGGGTGTTGTATTTCTATCGTGTCATGAAAAATATCATTATCATGTTTATCAGGAGATATGATTTTGTGCAGGTTGCGGATCAGTTCATCACGTTCATTTTGTGCGATCCGCTCATGGGTGGCTTCATAAGTCAGGCTGAGCAGACCGGTTCCGACCAGGGCGAACAAGGACAGTAATAATGCTGAGCGAATCATGTTCTTCCTGATAGTCGTCATTATCGTTTTACTCCAAATACCCGGGGGCGGGTATAGTAGTCAATCGTTGGAACTGTCATATTCATCAGCAGGACGGCGAAGGCGATTCCGTCCGGGTAACCACCCCAGGTACGGATGATATAGGTTATCAAACCAATGCCCGAAGCATAAATGATTTTTCCTCTGGGGGTTGTGCTGGCGCTAACCGGATCAGTTGCAATAAAAAATGCTGTCAACATCGTGCCGCCACTGAATAGTTGAAAAGCCGGGTTTGAATAATGTTCGGGGCTGACGATATAAAATATTGCAGCCATAAGCGCCAGGGTGGCCAGCAGGCCGGCCGGAATATGCCAGGTAATAATGTCTTTATAAAGCAACCAGACCCCGCCGAGTAAAAAGCCGCTTGCTATCCATTCCCATCCGGCGCCGCCGACGGCGCCAAACAGTGATGAACTGGTGATTTGCGAAAGAGGTAGATCCAGACTCAGGCCGGTTTTTATGCTGTCTATCGGGGTTGCCGAAGTAATGCTGTCCAGTGTCATACTCACCGGCGTTATCCCCTGGAATTGCAGTTGCAGGGTTTGTATCAGGCTCAGGTCAATATCAGGCAGTAACCACTGGGTCATATATTGTGGAAAGGAAACCATGACGACGACATAGCCAATCATGGCCGGGTTGAACGGGTTGTATCCCAGCCCGCCATACAGATGTTTACCTGCAACGATTGCAAAGAAACAAGCCAGAACAATCAACCACCAGGGTGCCAGTGTAGGCAAGGCGAGTGCAAGCAGGCAGGCCGTTAATATTGCGCTGTAGTCTTTCAGGAAAAGCAGTGGTCGATTGCGCAAGGCCAGCATCAATGCCTCACAAATTACCGCAGTAATGCATGCAATTGTTATGTTGATGAGAATGGCCCAGCCAAAGAAATAATAATAGGCAATCGTACCCGGTAGTAACGCCAACAATACAAGTCGCATGACTGTGGGTATGTCTCTGGTGTTGTGCAGATATGGTGATGTTGATTTGTTAAATTGCATTTCGTTTCCGCTCAGGAGTCAGAGTCTTCTTCAGACGGTACTTTTTCATTGTTATTCTGTTGCCGGCGTTTATCAGCATCTTCGATCTTTTTTTTCTGATCAGCCGTCAGGTTGTCGGTATTTTTACTTATTACAGAGTGTTGTTTCTGTTTTTCACGCACACGTGTCAGTGCAGCAGCGATTGCTTGCTGTTTGTCATTGTCTTTTTTATCGGTCGATTTACTTTTGTTTAATGCGGCTTTTTTCTTGCGCAGGCGTTCTCCGCGTTCTTTTTTCTGCTTTTCGAGCCGTTCCAGCCTGAATTCATGGCGATTTCGCGCGCGGTCAGATTTTTTCTTTTCCCGCTCCTGTGCCCAGATTTCTGTCTTGGCAAACCGGTAATATTGTACCAGTGGAATGTTACTTGGGCAGACGTAACAGCAGCAGCCACATTCTATGCAGTCAAACAGATTGTAGTCCTGTATCTTGTCCATATCCCTGGCAAAGGCATACCAGTAAAGTTGCTGTGGCAGCAGGTTCACGGGGCAGGCATCCATGCAAGCTCCGCAACGAATGCAGGGCATTACCGTATTGTTGTCAGTGGCCTCTTGCTGCGTTTGGCCCAGCAGGCAGTTTGTTGTCTTGATGACAGGGACAAGATCACTTGCCAGGCTGATACCCATCATCGGGCCACCCATGATCAGTTTACCAATCCTGTTGTGGTAACCACCGTTGTGCTCGATAAATTCATTTACAGGGGTGCCAATCAATACTTCGTGGTTGCCCGGTGTTTTTATACCTTGACCCGTCAGGGTGATAATACGCGAGACAAGGGGCCTGCCATGGATAACGGCCTGGTATACGGCAGCAGCAGTACCCACATTATGACAAACCGTTCCCGTATCAAGCGGCAGCCCCTGGCTGGGAGCTTCTTTGCCAGTCAATACCTTGATGATTTGTTTCTCACCACCGGTGGGATAGAGGGTGGGTATTGCAAGAATCTTTATTTGACCATGCCCCAGTCGTTTTACAGCGTCAGACATAACCTTTAAGGCTTCGGGTTTGTCGTCCTCCACACCAATCAGGCATTGTCGGGCATGCAAGGCATGTTGCATGATGAGAGTACCCTGTATGATTTCATCTGCATGTTCACGCATGAGCATGTCATCACAGGTAATGTAGGGTTCACATTCAGCAGCGTTAATAACCAGTTCATCAATGGATGTCCTGCTGCCCGGATTAAGTTTAATGAAGGAAGGGAAGCCGGCACCGCCAAGGCCGACAATACCGGCATCACGTATGCGGTTTCGCAAGGCACTGGGATCCATATTTTCATAACTGGCATGTGGGCTTAGTTGTACCCATTTATCCAGGCCATCAGACTTTATAATAATGCAGGTTGCGGCAAGTCCTGATGGATGGGGAATGAGTTGTTCAGTGATTTCGGAAACCGTACCGGATGTGGGTGCATGTAACGGGGCACTGATATAGCCGTTGGCCCTGGCTATCAGTTGCCCCTTGAGCACATACTCGCCTTCACTGACGATGGGTTCAGAAGGTTCACCAATATTTTGCTGCAATGGCAGAATAAGCCTTTCGGGGATAAAATATTTTCCGATTGGCTGACCGGTGGACATTTTCTTGTGGCCCGGCAGGTGCAGCCCGCCGTGAAATGACCAGAGCTTGTATTGTGAATCTGTCATTTTTCCTTTGATGCCATTATGCTGTCAAGTCTGATCATGGGTTGCTCCGGGCTTGGGCATTTCCATGTTGCGAGTTCTTCTTTTACAGGTACTATATAAATACATTCAACAGGACAGGGTGGGATGCACAGGTTGCAGCCAGTGCATTCATCTGTTATCACGGTATGCATTTGTTTTGCAGCCCCCAGGATTGCATCGACCGGGCAAGCCTGAATGCACAGTGTGCAACCAATGCATATGTCTTCATCAATAATAACAACTGTTTTGATGTCCTCTTCGATACCGTTTTCCGGGTTAAGGGGTTTGGAGTCAACACCTAGCAGGTCGGCCAGTGCGGCGATGGTGGCCCCGCCCCCGGGTGGACACTGGTTTATCTCGGCCTCACCTCTGGTAATGGCTTCTGCATAAGGCCTGCATCCCGGGTAACCACATTGCCCGCATTGGGTTTGTGGAAGCAGTGAGTCGATCTTGTCAACAACCGGATCACCTTCAATATAGAATCGTACTGCGATATAGCCCAGAATCAGACCGAACACCCCCGCCATTATGCACATTGTAATAATGGCAGTTAGCATCAGAATTTAATCAGGCCTGAAAAACCCATGAAGGCCAGTGACATCAATCCTGCCGTGATCAGGGCGATAGCGTTACCCCTGAACACCTCAGGGACATCAGCAATCGCAATTCTTTCACGCATCGCGGAAAACAGGATTAATACCATTGAAAATCCTACGGCAGCACCAAAACCATACAGGGCGGATTCGACGAAACCGTGCTTTTCCTGGACATTCAGCAGTGCCACCCCGAGAACAGCGCAATTGGCTGTGATCAGAGGCAGGAAAATTCCAAGCACCTGATACAGTAACGGGCTGGTTTTGTGGACAATCATCTCGGTGACCTGTACAACAATTGCGATGACCAGAATGAAACTGATAGTGCGAAGGTATTCAAGACCCAGCGGAGCCAGTATGTATTCATTGACCAGGTAGCTGCATATGGATGACAGGGTAAGCACAAATGTTGTCGCCAGTGACATCCCGACGGCCGTCTCCAGTTTTCGGGAAACCCCCATGAAGGGACATAGCCCCAGAAATTTCACTAAAACGAAATTATTAACCAGGACCGTGCTTACCAGTAACAGTGCGTATTCAGTCATAATTTAAAGATAAAATATCCAGCAATAAAGATAAAGGGTAATTGTTATAGCCCTTTCAATTTACAGGTAAAGAACACTGTAACAAGGCTGCATTTTCCAGTTGCGTGTATAACAGTGCGCCTCGCGTTCTACTTGACTTTCATTCCCGGTTGCGCCCCTTCATGAGGTTCAAGAATCCACAGGTCACTTCCACCCGGGCCCGCAGCCAGCACCATGCCTTCCGAGATACCAAAGCGCATTTTTCGTGGCGCCAGATTGGCAACCATCACCGTCAGTTTGCCTTGCAGTTGTTCCGGGGAATAGGCTGATTTGATGCCTGCAAAAACGTTGCGTGTTTCATTGCCGATATCCAGTGTTAATTGCAACAGTTTGTCTGCGCCTTCGACATGTTTGGCGCTGATAATACGGGCAATACGTAAATCAATTTTTGCGAAGTCATCAAATTCAATTGTATCAGCAACGGGTGTATCTTCATGCTGCTGT
Source organism: Gammaproteobacteria bacterium (assembly GCA_011052215.1). Classification (GTDB taxonomy): domain Bacteria; phylum Pseudomonadota; class Gammaproteobacteria; order JAADHQ01; family JAADHQ01; genus JAADHQ01. The sequence goes on along the minus strand of DRJK01000168.1, from coordinate 31,706 downwards.
GCCTGCGCATGCCTTGTTTGTGAGTGACCGTCTTTTTTGTTTTCCATGTTCAGTGTTTCCCGGTTTTTATCCAGCATGGACTGTATCTGTTTTTCCTCGATACGTTTTGCCAGATGCTTGTATTTTAGTATCTCGTGATCCAGTAATAATTCACTGCTGTCTCCCCATGCCAGGGGTTCAACATTCAGGAAGCCCTCTATCCGGGTTGCCATGTCCGGCAGAACAGGCTTGAGGTAGATTGTTAACAGGCGGAACAGGTTAATACCGGTTGTGCAGACCTGGTGCAGCCGCTCCTCCTGGCCATCTTCCTTTGCAATGACCCAGGGTTGAGTATCATTGACATATTCGTTGGCGACATCGGCAAGAACCATGATTTTACGCATGGCCTCGCTGAACTGGCGGTTTTCATAACAGTGAGCTATTTCTTCTGCTGCCCCCTGAATTTTTTGCAAGGCCTCAATGTCGGCCACATCAATAGAGCTGGCCAGTTTGTTATTAAACCGTTTACTGATAAACCCGGCAGTACGGCTGGCGATATTGATGTATTTGCCAACCAGATTGCTGTTGACGCGTGCAACAAAGTCCTCCAGGTTCAGGTCAATGTCCTCGACACGGTCATTCAGTTTGGCGGCAAAGTAATATCGCAGGTATTCAGGTTGCAGGAATTCCAGATAAGAACGGGCCGTTATAAAAGTGCCGCGTGACTTTGACATTTTCTGCCCGTTGACAGTCAGAAAACCATGCACACAGATCTTGTCGGGTGTCCGGTAGCCGGAAAAATGGAGCGTGGCCGGCCAGAACAGCGCATGGAAGCTGAGGATGTCTTTACCAATAAAATGATACAGCTCTGTGTCACTACCCTGTTTCCAGAAGCGGTCGAAATCCATCCCTTTTCGTGCACACAGGTTTTTAAAGCTGGCCATGTAGCCAACCGGGGCATCGAGCCAGACATAAAAATACTTGCCCGGGGCATCCGGGATTTCAAATCCGAAATAGGGTGCATCGCGCGAGATTTCCCAGTCACGTAACCCCGCCTCAAACCATTCTTCCAGTTTGTTGGCGGCCTCGGGCGGTAGCGGGCTTTCGCCGCGATTACCGGTTTTCATCCAGTTACGCAGAAAGTCGACACATTCACTCAGCTTGAAGAAAAAATGTTCAGTCTCTTTTTTAACCGGCGTGGCACCGGACACAACGGAATAGGGGTTAATCAGATCTGTGGTCGTATAGGTTGCACCGCAGACCTCGCAGCCATCGCCGTACTGTTCCAGCGCATGGCATTTGGGGCACTCACCTTTGATATACCGGTCCGGCAGGAACATTTTCCTTTCAGGGTCGTAATAATGTTTCGTCGGTCGGCTTTCGATCAAACCGGCTTTCTTGAGCTTCAGGTACATACCTGAAGACAGCTCACGGTTTTCATCGGAGTTAGTTGAATAGTAGTTATCAAAGTCGATATTGAAGTCGGTAAAATCACGCAGGTGTTCTTCATGGACACGCTCGATTAACTGTTCAGGGGTAATGCCCTCCTGTTCAGCCTTGAGCATGATGGGTGTGCCATGGGTATCATCGGCACAGACATAGTAACATTCGTGCCCCTGCATTTTCTGGAAACGCACCCAGATATCCGTCTGGATGTATTCCACCAGGTGACCAAGATGTATGCTTCCATTGGCGTATGGCAGGGCGCTGGTTACCAGTATTTTGCGTTGATTGTTACTCATTTTCCACCCAATTGCTTGAATCTGTACATAAAATCATACAAGTATACCGGATTCGCAGGCCGACGACAGCAACCATTAACAACCGGCTTTTTTGCCAAAGTCCTCGTACGGCACAAGGATAAATGATGGTCTTTATTGGTATATTATGAAATACTTCGCAGCCTGTGAAAAACGTGTATAATACCAGACCTTTTTAGTATGAAATAATATCCTTACCGGTATTATAGGAGATGTTTTATGTCAAGTGCCAATCAGACCCAAATTGAAGATGCCATGAAGGGTTATATCGACCCGCATCTGGATAAAGACCTGGTTTCAACCAAGGCCGTCAAGAATATTGCTATCGATGACGGCAAGGTCACCGTGGATATAACCCTGGGATATCCGGCCAAAGGTTTTCAGGAGAAGTTGCAGAACGAACTGAAAAAGAGAATTGAAGGTGTCGATGGTGTTGATTCAGCTACCGTCAACGTAGACTGGGATATCCAGGCGCATGTCGTGCAGAAAAGCCTGGAGGCGATAAAGGGTGTCAAGAACATCATCGCCGTGGCGTCGGGCAAGGGAGGCGTGGGCAAGTCAACCACTTCCGTTAATCTCGCCCTGGCCCTTTCAGCGGAAGGTGCCAACGTGGGCCTGCTGGACGCGGACATGTATGGTCCCAGCCAGCCACGCATGCTCGGCATCTCGGGCAAGCCGGAATCAGAGGATGGTACGACACTGGAACCGATGGTGAGTTACCACATCCAGTCCATGTCTATCGGTTATCTGATTGATGAGGATACACCGATGATCTGGCGTGGCCCGATGGTCACACAGGCACTGGAGCAGTTGTTGAAAGATACCCGCTGGGATAATCTTGACTACCTGATTATCGACCTGCCACCCGGCACCGGTGATACCCAGTTGACATTGGCGCAAAAAGTGCCGGTCAGCGGAGTCGTTATTGTGACCACACCACAGGACATCGCCTTGCTGGATGCGCGCAAAGGTCTGAAAATGTTTGAGAAAGTCGAGGTTGCTGTACTGGGTATTGTCGAGAATATGAGTATCCACATCTGCAGTGAATGTGGCCATGAAGAACATATCTTTGGTAAAGACGGTGGCCAGAACATGTCGGAAGAATTCGATGTAGATTTCCTCGGCGCATTGCCACTGGATATCCGTATTCGTGAGGAAACCGATAGCGGCAAGCCGACGGTAGTTGCAGAGCCCGACAGTCGTATAGCACAGACCTACCGGGAAATTGCCCGTCGTACAGCGGCCAAATTATCTTTGCAGGCGAAGAACTACAGTGCCAGGTTCCCGCAGATTGTGATAGAGAATAACTGATCCAGTCCGTAGCAAAAATGCCACAGGCGTGACATTTGTCACGCCTTTTTTATGCAGGCAGGGGCTTTCAGGATGTGAGTAGAAAAACGGCTTTTTTCACTGTAGTATTCCCATACATTGTCAGTATTATTCACTATAAGGGGCACACATGAGCATCAAGTCGGATCACTGGATACGCCGTATGGCCGAAAGAGAGGGAATGATAGAACCCTTTGAACCGGGCCAGGTCAAGGAGAACGGCGGTGGGCGCATCGTATCGTATGGTACATCCAGTTACGGCTATGATGTGCGTTGTGCCAACGAGTTCAAGATCTTTACCAACATCAATTCCGAGATTGTCGATCCCAAACAATTTTCCGAGAACAGCTTTGTCGATTTTACCGGTGATGTTTGTATCATCCCGCCCAATTCCTTTGCACTGGCACGTACAGTAGAGTATTTCCGTATTCCCCGCAGTGTACTGACGGTCTGTCTGGGCAAGTCGACCTATGCCCGTTGCGGCATTATTGTCAATGTCACGCCGCTGGAGCCGGAATGGGAAGGGCATGTGACACTGGAGTTTTCCAATACTACACCGCTACCGGCAAAGATTTATGCCAACGAAGGTATTGCGCAGATGTTATTTTTTGAGTCGGATGAAATCTGTGGCACTTCATATAAAGACCGGGGCGGAAAGTATCAGGGCCAGGAGGGCGTGACACTGCCAAAGACATAAGGTGCCGGCACCCGGTCTTGATCAGCCTTAACGATTCCATGTCCTCACATTTGTATGTGCCTCATAAAGTTAACGGGGCAGCAGTGAATAGAAATGATTATGCATGATGCGAAGCCTGGCCCTTGAAGATATAACTCATCGGTCTGGGGCCTTTCATGTATTGACAGTCCAGTTTCTGTAATTCAAACCCGGCCTGTTTAATCAATTCAGGGATATTCCGGTTCAGGTTACAGCCACCGGCTACTTTTTTCCAGGTCGGGTTAAGCCTGTCTTGCCACCGTCGTACATTCTGTTCAGGCGCACGTCCGTGTTCACAAAAATACAGGTTGCCATCCGGTTTGAGTACACGGTGCATTTCACGCAGTGCCTTTTCAATTTCAGGGATGCTGCACAGGGTAAATGTAACCAGTACCGTATCGATTGAATGTCTTTCCATCGGAATATCTTCAGCACCATTACTGATGAGTTCAACAGGTATATCGATCCTGTCTGATGCCATTGCAGCCTTCGAGCGAAGTTGCCTGGAGGGTTCGAGTCCAAAAATTCTCTCAACCCGCTGATCCTGGTAAAAGGGCAGGTTTAACCCCGAGCCCATGCCTATTTCCAGTACACGCCCGCTTGCCATGGGCACCAGTGATTGACGTTTTTCATTAAACTGTTTTCCTGAGCATACCAGGTGTATCAGGCGGGGGAGAATATGGTCATCGTAAATAGACATATGGTTTATTCCTCCTCATTGCCCCGGGTATCGCTATATGATTTACCATTGGTGATGGGTCCGCTCACGTTGCTTAACAGCATATAGAAGGTGGCACCATCTTTTTCTATGTGCTGTATCTTGACCGGAAGAAAATGCAATTCGGGTGCTGCCCACATGATCGTGGACCGTTTACTGTTTTTACGGGTACGCCTGAATTTGATGGCATTGAATTCACCTGATGGCGTTTTGACCTTTTCATTACCCAGTATTTCGAAGTTGTATCGTTTGAGTTTTCCTTTGTTAATGATGTTGTATATCAGTACCCGTTTCCCTTGCTGGAGGTCATTCATTAATCTCAGTTGCAAGGAAAAATTCTCGATTGTGTCTGCCGGTATGGCCAACCTGGATTGAGTGCCGCTGATATTTGATTCTGCGGTGCCGGTTCTCCAGTTAAAATGAATTGTCCGGTTACGGTTTTTTCCGCCACCCTTGTGGTTGTACTGATAATCAACCGGTTTGATCAAACCGTCAATTATTTTAAGGACACTTTTTTCCGTGATTTTGTCACTTCTGAAAATCGAAATAATCCCCCGGGTTTTTGTCTGACTTAGGTAGAGCCACGAGCCATCTTTTTGTTTTTTCAACGAGATATCCGCCTGGGCGGCATCAAGACCAAATTTATTAAGTGTGTATTCTGCCTTGAATTCGGGTGGGAAGGCGGCGTATGTACAGGGGGCGGTGAGCAGTGTCAGCAAAACAAGTAGCGGTATATTTTTCATGTTGGTGATTGTTGTTTTGTTGACATTATCCGGGGTTGATTAAGCGGTTTTCCATTAAACAGCACCTGTCCATTATCCAGTTTCAGTTTTTCTTCTGCGATCCATTGTATGGCCTGACAGTACAGTGGATGCTCCCTTTCAAGTACCCTGGCAGCCAGGCTGTCAGTCGTGTCATTTTCCAGGACATCAACTTCTACTTGTGAGACAACCGGGCCGCCATCAAGTTCATTGGTGACAAAATGAATACTGGCCCCGTGTTTTTTTTCACCATTTTCCAGCACGCGCCGGTGAGTTTCCAGTCCGGGATATTTGGGTAACAGCGACGGGTGGATATTCAGCATGTGCCCATGATAGTGGCTGACAAATCCCGGGGTCAGGATTCGCATAAACCCGGCCAGCACAATCAGCCCGGGTTGGTAGGGGTCTATTGTTTCCTGTAATGCCTGGTCAAATTCCTCGCGGCTTGAAAATTTCGTATGGTCCACAGTGATCGTATCCAGGCCTGCCTGTCTGGCCTTTTCCAGCGCGGCAGCCCTGGGCCGATTGCTGATAACGGCCTGGATGTCTATGTCCAGCCGGCCATCCTGCATGGCATCAATAATGGACTGCAGGTTACTGCCTCTGCCGGAAACAAGAACGACGACGGGGAGGTTTTTCTGGCTCATTTTCTGTGGATTAACTGATCCGGACCCGCCGGGTGCCGTTACCCCCCGCTTCGATCTGGCCAATGATCCAGGCCTGTTCTCCTTGTTGTTCAAGAATAGTCAGGGTCTTTTCAACATCGGATGGATCGACGCAGAGGACCATGCCGATGCCACAATTAAAGGTAACAAACATGTCCTCGTCCCTGATATTGCCTTTCTGCTGTAGCCAGTCAAAGACAGCAGGTCTTGTCCATGAGCTTCGATCAATACTGGCAATGGTATTTTCAGGCATGACACGCGGCAGGTTTTCTGTCAGACCACCTCCCGTTATATGGGCCAGCGCATGCACATTGATTTTATCAAACAGCTCAAGCAACGGTTTGACATAGATGCGGGTCGGTTCGAGCAGGGTTTCACCCAGGGTTCGGCCGTCGAACGGCTCATCGAGCCTTGCAGCTGAATGTTCCAGTACCTTTCTGACCAGCGAATAGCCATTGGAGTGGGGGCCTGACGAGGCCAGGCCAATCAGTACATCGCCGGGGCTGACATCCGAGCCATCAATGATTTTTGATTTTTCCACAATGCCGACACAAAACCCGGCCAGATCATAGTCACCTTTTGAATACATGCCCGGCATCTCGGCAGTCTCACCGCCGGTCAGGGCGGCGCCGGACAGCTCACAACCACGGCCAATGCCCTTCATCACATCGGCCGCCTCATTGACATTGAGTTTGCCAGTGGCATAGTAATCCAGGAAGAAAAGCGGTTCGGCCCCGCCGACGATCAGGTCATTGACACACATGGCGACCAGGTCGATACCGATGGTGTCGTGGCGGTTCATGAGCATGGCCAGTTTGAGCTTGGTTCCGACTCCATCCGTGCCCGATACCAACACGGGTTGTTTGTAGCGGTCCAGCGGAAGCTCGAACAGCGCACCAAACCCGCCCAGTCCGGTCAGTACCCCGGGCCTGAAGGTTTGTTTTGCAATGGGTTTGATGCGTTCAACCAGCTCATTGCCGGCGTCGATATCCACGCCGGCATCACGGTAGTTGAGCGAGGTTTGTGATTCACAATTACCTGAATCCTGGGTCACAATGGACATCTCCTGTAATATAATCTGATAGCATGTGTACTTGGCATCATGATATTTTACACTGTCGGGGTCATTATTGGCCATGTTTGCCGGATTTATTGCCATAAAGCTTGAATATTCAAGTCTGAAACAGAATCTATGAATACAATAATCAACAACATGATTACGGGTCTGGCCGCACTTTTTATGCTGGTCGCCATGTCTCAATCAGTGACCCATGCGGCCGTGCAGGTTGAAGGGCTGTATGAAATAGAAATTCCGGTTGCCAGCCAGGGGCGGTCTGAACGCAAAAGGGCACTACGCAGGGGTCTGGCCGATATCTTTACCCGGCTGACCGGCTCGCAGGGGCTGGAGCAGTTTGGTCAGATGCTGAATGTTCTGGACAGGGCCGCCCGCTATGTAGAGCAATATCGCTACCACAAGAGGGCTGTTACCGGCACCGGGGGGCCCGGCCAGAAGCCCGAATGGATGCTCTGGGTACGGTTTAACCGCAAGGCCATTCAGAAATTACTTCAGGATCAGGAGTTGCCACTGTGGGGAAGCACCCGACCGGAAACCCTTGTCTGGCTGGCCGTTGAGGACAAGGGCGAGCGTTACATACTGGGTAACGACACGGATAACCCGTATTATCATTCGATCGTAACACAGGCAAACCGCCGTGCCGTACCCATACTTTTCCCGCTGATGGACCTGGAAGACCAGCAAAAGGTAGGGGTCGCCGATGTCTGGGGTGAATTCACCGAGCCGGTCAGGGATGCCTCGATTCGGTATGCGACGGAAAATGTATTGATCGGTAAAATTTTCCCGGTTCAGGATGGCAGGTGGGAATCAAGCTGGGCACTGATTTCCAGTGCGGGAGAGCAGTACTGGTCCGGTCAGGGTGAAGAGATTGGACAGGCGATCGCCGCCGGTTTTGACGGGCTGGCCGATATCATGATATCCCGCTACGCCTTGAAAGGGAGCCGGCAGACAGCCAGTTACAAGCTGAAAATTACCCATATCGATTCCCTGCAGGATTATGCAAAGACAAACAGATACCTGACCAGCGTATCCCGGATTACAAGGTTCCAGCCCGACACAATTTCCCAGGGCTATGTCCTTTATTCTATTGACCTGCGCGGCACAGTCGATGCGCTGAGACAGGTCTTTGCACTGGAACAAATACTGGTGCCAGACGGGACTCACCTGTTAACAAGTGAGGATGAAAAGAAACCATTGGCCACGCCTGTCATCAAAGACCAGGTGGTTCCCGTAACACCTGCCGGGATTCCCGGGTACCGATTGAAATCGTGAAAAAAAGTGACATACCCAACCTGATCAGCTTTATAAGGGTGTTACTCATCATGCCCGTTGTCTGGACAATGTTACAACACCGTTATGATGTTGCATTGGCCCTTTTTGTTGTCGCCGGGCTGTCGGATGCACTGGATGGATACCTTGCCAGAAAATATCACTGGGGAAGTCACCTGGGTGGCTGGCTGGATCCACTGGCCGACAAGGCCATGCAGGTGTCGGCCTATATCACATTGACCTGGCTGGGCTGGATTCCGTTGTGGTTGCTGGCGGCAGTTATTATTCGTGACCTGTTGATTGTGTGTGGTGGCGTGTACTATTACTACAGGGTTGAACGCGCCAATGCGGCACCCATGTTGATCGGCAAGATCAATACATTAGTGCAGATACTGTTGGTGATCGTTATCCTGATGCACCAGGGCCTGTTTGCATTTCCGCCTGGAGTTATTGATATGTTGTTCTTTATCGTGCTGGCGACAACCGTTTTGAGTGGCCTTGATTATGTGCTGACATGGGGGCGAAAGGCGGTACGTATCAAAAGGGTACAGGAATGACAGATTCACAGAAATGGTTATGGTTTGCGGGGATTGCGGCAACAGGCTGGCTGGTCTATCTGCTGGCACCGATCCTGTCCCCGTTCATGGTGGCGGTACTTCTTGCCTATCTGGGTGACCCGGTTGTTGACCGGCTGGAAAGGGGCCGGTTTTCACGGAACTGGGCGGTTATCGTGGTATTTACCCTGATCTTTTTATTACTGGTGCTGGTTCTGTTGTTACTGATACCACAGATAGAAAAACAGCTTGTTTATCTTATACAGAAACTCCCCGGGTACATCGATGCCATTCAGCAAAAGGTAATACCGTGGGTGGCCAACCGGCTGGGAATAGCCGATTTCCAGGTCGATACGGGCGCACTCAAGCAATGGTTTGCCCAGCATTGGCAGCAGGCCGGCGGTGTCGCCCAGATCGTTCTCGGCTCGATATCAAGTTCCGGACTGGCCTTCATGGGCTGGCTGGGTTCGCTGGTGCTGGTGCCGGTTGTCACATTCTATTTATTACGTGACTGGGATGTGATGGTTGCACGCATTCGTGGAATGGTACCGCGCAGCATGGAAAAGGATGTTACCAAACTGGCAAGCGAGTCAGACGAGGTGTTGGGCGCCTTTATCCGCGGCCAGTTACTGGTCATGCTGGCGCTCACAATTATATACAGCGTGGGTCTGAGTCTGGTGGGTCTCAAGCTGGCATTATTGATCGGGTTGCTGGCGGGCCTGGTCAGTTTTGTTCCCTACCTGGGTTTTATCATAGGCATTCTGGCTGCCGGCATTGCCATTTTGTTGCAGACACAGCAAGTCCTCGATCTGGTTTATGTGCTGATTGTATTCGGTATTGGCCAGATACTGGAAAGCGTGGTGCTGACACCGACCCTGGTGGGTGATCGCATTGGATTGCATCCGGTCGCCGTGATTTTTGCCGTTATGGCCGGGGGGCAGTTGTTTGGTTTTATCGGTATACTGCTGGCGCTGCCGGTTGCAGCCGTGCTGGCCGTTTTCCTGCGTCATATCCACGAGGGTTATGTGAACAGCCAGGTTTATGATAAATCCAATCGCTAGAAAATAATCCCGGAATATAAATAATGCAACTGCCACTGGCCATACAGTTAAATGAACATGTCAGTTTTGATAATTTTGTTTATCCCGATGAACCCTTTCTGCTCGATAGCCTGAAACGATTTGCAACCGGGCAAGGTGAGCAGGTTATCTATATCTGGGGTGTGACTGCAAGCGGAAAGTCACACCTGTTGCAGGCCGTATGCCAGTTGGCTGCACGGCATCATGAGTCGGTTACCTACTTGCCCCTGTCAGAATTAACCCGCTATTCATCCGATGCCCTCGAAGGGATGGATGGTTTCGCGATTATCTGCATCGATGATCTCCAGTTGGTAAGGGACCAGGACGACTGGCAGCAGGCCATTTTCAGTTTATTTAATCATGTGAAAGACAAGGGAGGCAGCATGCTTTTTTCTGCATCAGCCAGCCCGAAGGAACTGGGGTTGTCATTGAATGACCTGATATCGCGGCTTGAATCGGGACCGGTATTTAACCTGAAAACTATCAATGACGAACAGAAAGTCGAGGCCATAAAACTGCGCGCACAACAGCGGGGTCTGGAACTGGACACGGATACGGCCAGATACATGTTAAACCGGTTCCCGCGTAATCTGGATGCCCTGTTTGAGATGCTGGATAAACTGGACACCGAATCTCTGATAAAACAAAGACGAATTACCATACCGTTTATCCGTGAAGTTTTTAACAATGAAATATAACAATGAAAAAATATTATTTTACCCGGCAACATAATAACCATTCTTCTCGGACATAGTCCGATCCTGTGTTTATTTTTAACTGTATAAGATTCAGTTTTGATAACCATTGTTAAAAACAGCTATAAAACAATTATTTTTATTAAGTAAATTTACCGGTAGCCGTCAACAATCAGGTTATTGACATTTGTTTCTCCATGACAACGCTATGTGCATCTGAAAGCACGGTAATAAATCCAGTGGTATTTTCCAGTGCGGGTATCCAGAAAGTGGCCAATGCATATGATGATTATTGTGTGGATGTATCAGTAATCAAAATAAATACAGGCAGTGGTTTTGCAGTTAACTTGAAACATGCAGGGGTTTTGAACATGAAGATAAACAGGCCGGTCACAGGCAGGGAAATTGATTACAGTGATGGGATTGAAATCACGTCCATTACCGATATGAAAGGCATTATAACTTCAGCCAATCATGATTTTATTCATTTGAGTGGTTACAGCTGGGAAGAACTGGAGGGCAAGAACCACAATATTATTCGCCATCCGGATATGCCACCCGAGGCCTTTAATATGTTATGGGATAACCTGAAGGCAGGCAAGCCCTGGATGGGCCTGGTGAAAAACCGTAGCAAGAATGGCGACCACTACTGGGTCAATGCCTATGCCAGCCCGCGTTATGAAGGTGGCAATGTTACCAGTTACCAGTCTGTGCGGGTAAAACCCAGGGTCGAATGGGTGAAACGTGCAGACAAATTATATGCAAAAATCATGGCCGGCAAGTCGGATGATGACAAGCGCCGTTCAAAAATGGACAAGGTTACGCTGAGCCGTTTCCCGTTCTCCTTTACCACTAAAATGATGGCCCTGTTTGCAGGAATACTGGCTGTAACACTGGGCAGTCTTGCGGTTGGCGGTCAACTTTCCCTGGTGGGGGCAGGTATTGCAATGGTGGTTGGTGGAGTGGTCGGCAGTTTGCTGGTTTATTCTGCCTTGGCACATTTGCGCCACTTGTCGGCAGAATGTCACAAGATGGCCGATGATCCCCTGGCACAGTTTATCTACACAGGCAGGACAGATGAGCTGGGGCAGCTTGAATATGCGCTGACCTATAATATTGAAAGACAGCGTACTGCAATTGTGCGTGTCAAGGAATCCGCCGAGGTGCTTGAAAAAACATCGACAGAAATAGCAAATGGCAATATGGATCTGTCGCAGCGTACCGAAGAGCAGGCCTCCAGCCTGCAAGAGACCGCGGCCAGCATGGAAGAAATGTCATCCACGGTGAAACAGAGCGCCGCAAATGCACACCAGGCCGACGAATTGGCGCAAACAACCTTTAAACATGCCGAGGAAAGCGGGGCGGTGGTCACCAGGGCCATCGATGCCATGGGAGAGATCAACACCAGCAGCAAAAAGATTGCTGCAATTATCGGTGTTATCGATGAAATTGCCTTTCAGACCAACCTGCTGGCACTCAATGCAGCGGTCGAGGCCGCGCGTGCCGGTGAACAGGGTCGTGGTTTTGCCGTGGTGGCAGCCGAGGTGCGTAACCTGGCGGGACGCAGTGCCGAATCGGCCAAGGAAATTGCAGGTCTGATTAATGAGAGTGTGGCCAATGTTGAACGTGGCGCTGCCCTGGTGGAAAAGTCGGGTGAGTCGCTCGATGACATCGTTAACGGCGTGCAAAAAGTGACCGGTATCGTATCGGCAATGGCAAACTCCAGTCAGGAGCTTGCGACAGGTATTGAGCAGGTCAATAAATCGGTTATGCAGATAGATGAATTGACACAGCAGAATGCGGCAATGGTTGAAGAGGCGGCCTCTGCAAGCGGGCTGATGGCAGAAAAGGTCAAGCTGCTTTCCGGTCTGGGTGAGCAGTTCAAGAGGGAAGAGGGCTAGAAACCAGGATTATTGCAGAGAATGAGACAGGGGTGAGATCGAAATAAAATATTGAGATAAATTGAGCGAGGTCTCTGGTAAACCCGGGGTGCATCACTGTATTATTATCAGTGATGCACTTTTTTGTTATGAATGATAAATTATCCGGTTTATGCCCCTGAAAAAACACCTGCTCTACCCGCTCCTGTTGTTGCTGCTGATCATCGTGGTGGAATACACCGGCCTTGATGTCTGGCTGGAATCATTTTTCTATAATGCGGAATTAAGGCAATGGCCCTGGAAGGATCACTGGTTGACCAGTGAAATCCTTCATACCGGCGCACGTCGGGTTGTAGTCGGAATTGTCTTGCTGGTTATTTTTTTAATTATCCTGTCCTGTTTTATTGAAAAACTGAAACCCTATCGAAAGGCCGCGGCCTATTTTTGTATTGCAAGCCTGTCCGGGCCTCTCCTTGTGGGCATCGGAAAAAACCTGATCCATATCTACTCACCCTGGGACCTGATAATGTTTGGCGGCAGCAAGGCCTATATCCGTATTCTTGATACCGTGCCAGCGGGGGCAACCGTGGGTCATGCCTTCCCGGCCGGGCACGCATCGGCGGGATTTGCATTCATCAGTCTTTATTTTCTGTTGAGGGAATACCGGCCAAAATACCGGTTTTATGGCCTGGCCTTTGGGTTGCTGCTGGGGCTGCTTTTTGGTCTTACCCAGCAGAGCCGTGGGGCACATTTTTTAAGTCATGATCTGATGTCACTGCTAATCAACTGGTATGCTGTTTTAATGGTTTACTATCTGATGTATGTCAGGCAAAAGTAAAACGGATTACTTGCATTTATCGATGGTGAGCCTTTTTTTATAACAATCCCGTGGACAGGGCAGGAATGACAATATCCTGTTTATTCACCCCTGATCCTTTCTGGGCGAGGGGTGCCAAGATGTCATCAGGCATCATCCTATAATGCAGTAAGGGTTCCAATCATCCACTCATAAAAAAGGGTAAAAATAATTACCATACCTGGACTATTGCAGTATAAATACCTGATTCAATTTATAATTATCAGATATTCTCACTATCATGAATATTTTTTCATAATAACTTAGATAGCCACTTAAGTTTTCTATACTAACGTCGATTACTTGTTTGCTATGCAGGATTCAAGTGGGTTTCATTCTGCAACAAACAACGTACCGGAACAAGCAGTGGAGAAACAACAAATGGCTTCTACGAACACAGCACTGGCAGAGACAGGCGGGCATGATGTCATGTCCATGGACATTGAAAATAGTGACAGCAATCAGTATCTGACATTCAGGCTTAATGGCGAAACCTATGGCGTGGATATACTCAGGGTACAGGAAATCAAGGGTTGGACAGAACTGACCAATATTCCAAATACACCGGAGTATGTACGTGGTGTGCTGAACCTGCGAGGAACGGTTGTGCCGATTATCGACATGCGCGCCCGCTTCAAGCTGGAACAAATCGATTACACACCGACAACAGTCGTGATTGTCCTGTCTGTTAAAAATAACAAAGGTGATTATTCCCTGGTGGGTATTGTTGTCGATGCCGTTTCCGATGTCATGAATGTTGATGTGAAGGAAATCAAGCCAACCCCTGATTTTGGTAACGGGATAGAAACTGAATTTCTCAATGGCCTGGCTACGATCAATGATGAGATGGTCATGTTGATGGATGTCGATCTTTTGCTGAAGGTGGATGAAATCATGCCACAGGCAGCATCGGAAAATGCAGACGGTGATACTTCAGAATAGCGAATTAAAGACAGAAGATCCGGGATGTTTTATAAAATATTTATTTTTTGACTGAACAAGCAAGAAAAAAGGAGATTGCCGTTATGAAATGGCTGATAAATCTAGGTATAGGTAAAAAGATCGGTGGTGGTTTTGCCATTATGGCCATTATTATAGTGGTAACTGTCACCATGGCGTATAGTCGTATCAACTCAAGCCAGGTTATTAATACCCGTGTGTTTGAACTGCGCACACCTACAATACTGGCATCCAATCATATGCTCAATGGCATCAACCAGTCTCTGGCTGGTTTACGCGGTTATATGATTCTGGGGGCAGATAAATTCAAAAAAGAGCGCCAGGCGGCCTGGGAAGAAATCAATGACTCCTATAGCAGGATGATCAAGTTTTCCAGGAACTGGACCAACTCCGCCAATGTCGAAAAACTGAATGCAATGGCAGGTACCCTGAAAGAGTTTGCCAAGGCACAAAGTGAGATCGAAGCCATCAGCGGTACGATTGATGACACCCCGGCTACCAAAATACTCGTCCAGGAAGCGGCCCCCAGGGCAAAGGTCATGGTTACCGAGATCACCAATATTATTAATATGGAGACCAAACTGCCCGCCACACCGGCACGCAAGGCGCTGCTGGGTATGATGGCCGATGTTCGCGGTACCACCGGCCTGTCACTGGCCAATATCCGCGCCTTTTTGCTGACAGGCGACAAGAAATTCAGCGATGGCTTCAATAAGTTCTGGAGCAAGAACATCAGACGCTATGCCGACCTGCAGAAGAACAAAAAGTTGTTGACGCCAAAGCAGGCAGCAGCGTTTAGCAGGTTCAGCAAGGCACGTGACGAGTTCAAGGGCCTGCCACCGAAGATGTTTGAAATCCGTGGCTCAAAGGGCTGGAACCTGGCCAATCTGTGGTTGGGTACCAAGGCCGCACCGCACGCAGGCAAGCTGATTAAATCACTCACTGCCATGATCAAGAACCAGCAAGGACTGGCGGATACCGATATTGCCCTGGCCGTAAAAAAAGGCCATGACCTGGAAAACTTTATGTTGGTGCTGGGTGTTGTCGCAGTACTGATTGCCTTGTTCGTTGCCTTTTTTGTGATACGCATGATCACCAGACCTGTTGCGATTGCAGCAGCGGGCCTGAAAGAGATCGCCGAAGGCGACCTGACCAACCGCTATGAGGTTAATTCCAGAGATGAGCTGGGCCGCATGTTGGTAGACATGAACAGTGTGGCAGAGAGTCTGTCGGGTATCGTCGGCCAGGTGCGTAATGGCACTGACGCGATTAACTCCGGTTCCGAAGAGATTGCCCGTGGCAATATGGATCTGAGCCAGCGGACTGAAGAGCAGGCATCGAGTCTGGAGGAAACCGCTTCCAGTATGGAAGAAATGACATCAACGGTTAAACAGAATGCCGATAATGCCAACCAGGCCAGCCAGTTGGCCGTCAGCGCCAATGACCAGGCCAGTAAGGGTGGTGAGGTTGTCAGCAAGGCGATAGAAGCGATGGGTGAGATCAACGCGTCCAGCAAGAAGATTGCCGACATCATCAGCGTGGTTGAAGAGATTGCCTTCCAGACAAACCTGTTGGCTCTGAACGCTGCGGTTGAGGCCGCCCGTGCCGGTGAACAGGGCCGTGGATTCGCGGTCGTGGCCACCGAGGTACGCAGCCTGGCAGGACGCAGCTCGGAAGCCGCCAAGGAAATCAAGGATCTGATCAACGACAGTGTTGACAAGGTCAAGATCGGGACTGAACTGGTAAATGAATCCGGCCAGACCCTGGAAGAGATTGTTAATGGTATCAAGAAGGTGACCGATATCGTTGCCGAGATTGCGGCATCAAGCCAGGAGCAGGCATCAGGCATTGAGCAGGTCAACAAGGCCATTATGCAAATGGATGAGATGACACAGCAGAATGCGGCATTGGTTGAAGAGGCCGCCGCAGCCAGCGCATCCATGCTCGATCAGTCAAAGGGATTGAGCAAGACGATCTCCTTCTTCAAGGTCGGTGGTGGTGCAGGTTCCCATGTCGAGTCAGCCAGTGCGCGTTCAGTTTCCGAGCCACCGGTTTTAACAAATAATACCAAAACGGCCCCAAAGGCCGAAGCCAGACCTGCGCCGATGGCAAAGACAGGGACCGATGACGGTGAGTGGGACGAGTTCTAAGGGAAGCCAATTATAAGACCATGGATGGTCTGCATTAAACTGAAAGGCCGGTGACAGCGATTATGGATGATCCGTTGCCGGCCTTTTTTATGGCTGCAAGTAATAAAGCAGTGATGTGATCGGCCCTGTCTCCGGTTCAAGCATGTTATCCACGCGGCCGGTTTGTCCCCGGGGGATGGTGGTTGGCTCCCGTCAGGCTTTACCCGGCCTGATCGAATATCAATGACACACCTTCCCTGAAGGAGTGAACAGTTTGTCAGTTTCTGAACCATCACGATGATATGTTGTCAAAAAATCATGACAAAACAAATGGATAGAAAGAATCTCAGGATTTTTCAGGTACAGAAAAGCCTGTTTTTGCCAATATTACCTGTATATCAATTATTTGTAATACTATGAGCAATCTCCATGACAAACAGCCGGTTACCACTACCCTGCTCCGCCAGTGCTGGATCATCCCCCGTATTGCCTTGATTATCGCTGTGGTTGAATTGGTGGTGATGATAATTATCTCCTGGAGCCCTTATGAATTCCCTTTCTTTGCCGAGGCGGTGCTGGATGCATCATTGCTGGTGTTGTTTACCACGCCGTTGATCTTTAAATTTGTCGCGAAGCCGTTTTTATCACAACGTGACGAGGCCGTGATGAAGCTCTCGCACATGGCACAACATGATCCACTAACGCAACTCCCCAATCGCCGACTGCTGTCTGAATACCTGGAAAAAGGTCTGGCCAGTAGTGAACGTCACCATACCTATGGTGCCATCATGGTCATTGACCTGGATGGATTCAAGACCGTAAATGATACATATGGTCACGATATCGGAGACCGGTTATTGATTGAGGTGGCTGAACGACTCAAGGCCGGTGTTCGTGCTGAAGATCTGGTCAGTCGTACCGGTGGAGATGAGTTTATTATCGTCCTGCTACAGCTGAGTGAGGATGAGCATATAGCGCGCAGATTTGCTGAAATGGTTGCAGAAAAAATTCAGGAAAATATCAATGTCCCGTTTCAGATCCAGAATAAGGACCTGAATGTAGGATGCAGTATTGGCGTACGTATGATTGGAGGCAAAAGACAAGGCGCACAAATTTCCATAAAAGAAGCCGACCTGGCCATGTATCTGGCAAAAAAGTCCGGTGGTGGTTCGATCAATTTCTTCTCATGAGGCAGGCAAATGAAAAGCTGGAATATCAGGGTCAAGGGCTATCAGGGACATACAGGACCTTCAATTCGGCTTCACGGTGATGATAATCTTTTGTGCATTTCAGACAGGTTTCCGGATGGTCAATTTAATTTTGGTAATGTGAGATTAATCAGGTTTTTTGCTTGACACCATTATAGGTAGGGTGTTTACTACAAAGAGGCATAAAAATTCTGTAACTGTTTATTAGATAAAGAATATTTTGTTATAGGGACAATAATTCCAGACAGTATTTTTTTTCTGGAAAAACTGAAAAAATACTGCGAAAATGAATGAATCCAATTATTAAACTTGAAGTTTCTGGAGTCTGAGAACGATGAAATTAAATAATAAAATCAAACAGTTAAGTATTATATTATTAACTGCGAGCCTGGCCACAGGTTGTGCCAGCCAGCAAAAACAGGAAGAAACCACGGCAAATACAGGACCCAGTGCAGCATCCATAGCGATTGCCAATGCCAAGGCGGCCATCAAAAAGGCCAAATCTCTGGGTTATGTGTGGCGTGATTCTGGAAAAATGATCAAAAAGGCAGAAAAGGCGGCCAAAAAAGGGAACGAGGGCAAGGCGATTAAACTGGCCAACAAGGCGCGCTCACAGGGCGAAATGGCCGTCAAACAGTATTACCTTGAGCAAAGTATTGATCGTAGTCTCCCAACGACTGAGGACACTACCGGTTCCTATTCGGTCATGAGGGGTGATAGCCTGTGGGGTATTGCCGGCAAGGGAGATGTATATGGTAATCCATACCAGTGGCCACTGATTTACAAGGCCAACAGTGACAAGATCAAGGATGCTGACCTGATCTTCCCCGGACAGGAGTTTGATATCAACACCAGCCCGAGTGATGCAGAAATCAGTTCGGCAGTCAGCCATGCCAAAACACGCGGTGCATGGAGTATTGGTATTACAGAGGAATCTGACAAGGCATATCTGGCAAAATAGCCGCTAGCCGGCATTAATAAAAAGGGTCTCTATGAGACCCTTTTTTTATTTGAAGACAGTTGTTAATTTCAATTAACGATATAGGCATGGATATTAATTTTTAGTAGACTATACTTAACTTTTCAAATAATTAAATTCCAGGTTTCATGGAGACTATGGGAATAGCCGGCTGTAATTCGAGGGAGATCGGATGTCGATAAGAACAACACTTTCTGTGGATGGAAGTGTATTTAACTTTGAACTGGGTGGTGCCTTTGATATTAACCTGTCATTGCAGATGCAGGATCTGATCAATACTGTCCCCAAAACAGTCAAGTTGATCCGAATTAATATGCTGGAAGTCGCGAAGATGGATGCATCCATCTTTACAACCCTGCTGTTACTCCATCGCGAAAAAAATAATAGTACAGCGATTGAAATTATTAATTGTGACAGGGCCCTGGCACGTCGTCTTTCCATATCAGGGCTTGATCGTCTGCTTCGCGTCAAGTTATCTGAAAAGGCAGTGATCTCCCAGCCAGACAACACTGTATCCCGGGACAAGGACCAGACTAAAAGTCATCAATAATATGTTGTTGCCAGTTTTTTGCGTTGTCTTCACAGATGGCAATTTTCCTGACAGAAATACCAGCCTGCTCAACTGAATCTTTCCTGGATGAAACCAGTGGATGCCATTGTGGCAGCTCCTTCCCTTCAGCCAGTATCCTGTATGCACAGCTTCGAGGTAACCATTTTATAGTCTGGTAGAGGTCCTGCCGCAGGGTTATGCAGTCCGGAACTATTTCGAACCGGTCTTCATAATTGTTGCAACGGCAAGTATTCAGGTCAAGCGACTTGCAGGCAATGTTGGTATAGTGCAGGTCATTTGTCTCCGTGTCTTCCAGCTTGTGCAGACAACAGCGCCCGCAGCCATCGCAGAGGGATTCCCATTCCTCATCGCTGAGCTGATCGAGTTTTTTGTCTTTCCAGAAGGTCGTTGACATTATATATATTTTAGGCCGATGGCTGACCAATATGGTTTGTACAGGCTGCTGAGAAGAAGTGCTGCTTGTATACGAGTGAAACCATGGTCTCTGTAAAATACATGGCCGTTTTTTTTGCAGGGTGCAGATCAGTCATTTTCTCTCACGGGTGGCTTGACCTCAATCTTGCCAATCCGTTTTTGCCATTCCAGCGGTGCTGTTTGATGAACAGAACTACCGGTACTGTCAACGGCAACAGTGACAGGCATATCCTTGACCTCAAACTCATAAACCGCTTCCATACCCAGCTCCTTGAAGGCGACAATTCTGGATGACCGGATTGCCTTGGCAACCAGGTAGGCAGCACCACCAGTGGCGATCAGGTATACAGAACGGTGTTTTTTTATGGCTTCAATGGCGACCGGCCCTCTTTCAGCCTTGCCTATCATGCCCAGTAACCCGGTTTTGGAAAGCATGGTTTCGGTAAACTTGTCCATGCGTGTTGCCGTCGTGGGGCCAGCCGGCCCGACGACTTCATCACCAACGGGATCAACCGGCCCGACGTAATAAATAAAACGGTTATGAAAATCGAGTCCTTCAGGCAGGGGCTGGCCGTTTTCTACCAGACCGGTAATCTCCTTGTGAGCTGCATCCCGGCCCGTCAGTAGCAGGCCGTTCAGCAGCAGTGTTTCACCTGGTTTCCAGTCGAGGATGTCATCGGGCTTTAGCTGGTCAAGGTCAACCCGTCTTGACTGGCACGGGTCCCAGTCGATCTGTGGCCAGGCATCAAGAGAAGGTGGTGCAAGTGTGACGGCACCACTTCCGTCCAGTACGAAGTGTGCATGACGCGTTGCCGCACAGTTGGGTATCATCGCAATCGGTTTTGATGCTGCATGTGTCGGGTAATCAAGAATCTTGATATCCATCACGGTTGTCAGCCCGCCCAGTCCCTGCGCGCCGATACCGAGTGCATTTACTTTTTCATACAGCTCCAGTCGTAATGTTTCAAGCGTATTGGCCGGGCCTTTTTTTATCAGTTCCTGGATGTTAACAGGTTCCATCATCGCCCGTTTGGCCAGCAGCATGGCTTTTTCCGGGGTACCGCCAATGCCGATATTCAAGGTGCCTGGTGGGCACCAGCCCGCACCCAGGGCAGGTACAGTTTTCAGGACCCACTCAACAATATCGTCGCTTGGGTTAAGTACCGAGAATTTCGCCTTGTTCTCTGATCCCCCCCCCTTGGCAGCCAC
The DNA here is from genome assembly GCA_011052215.1 of Gammaproteobacteria bacterium. Lineage (GTDB taxonomy): Bacteria > Pseudomonadota > Gammaproteobacteria > JAADHQ01 > JAADHQ01 > JAADHQ01. The sequence goes on along the minus strand of DRJK01000168.1, from coordinate 10,901 downwards.
AATGACATCAACCTGGTTACCAGTGACGATTTCGGTATGGACGACCGCAGGCGTATTGTCTCCTGTATTGGTCCTTTCACCTGCGGGATCACGGACAATCGAGGCACGCAGTATATTTTCTGGTAACGTATAGGCACGGCGCACCGCCTCGTTGACCATGTCGTTGACAGCCATTTTGGCTTGCCATTGCACATCCATGCCAATCTTCAGAAAAACCGTGACAATGCCGGTATCCTGGCAAATGGGCCGGTGCCCGGTTGCGCACATGCGGGAGTTTACCAGGATCTGGGCGATGGCATCCCTGGCCGCAGGTGATTCCTCCAGTTTCCAGGCGCGATGCATGGCCTGAATAAAGTCTGGCGGGTGATAGTAGGATATATATTGCAAGGCATCGGCAATGCTGAGAATGAAGTCTTCCTGTTGAATAATGGTCATTTTATGAAAAGTCCGAAACCTTTGTTAACGACACATGTCAAAAAATATTGTACACAGGCTTGTGCAGACAAGTGTATATTGGATAAGCTGACATCCTGCTAATTATAACCGCTAATAACCCGGAATTCTGATATGACGCTTGTTTTTCGCAAAATATTGCCACTTTTATTAATCTGGGCAGTTGCGGGTACTGTTTTTGCGGCCATGCCTCGCGATCCGGCCAAATATTTTTACGAGCAGACATTAGGTGATCTGACAGAGGATCTGGCCGATGCGAGAAAGAACGGGAAAACAGGTGTCTTGTTGTTCTTTCAGCAGGAGGAATGTCCCTTCTGTCATCGCATGAAGATCACGATCATGAATCAGGTCAAGGTGCAGGAATATTTCCAGAAACGATTTCTTATACTGGAAATGGATACCGAAAGTGATGGTGAAATTATTGACTTCGATGGCAATACCACAACCATGAAAAAATATTTCGCCAGGATTTCCAATAACAAGTGGGCAACACCACTATTTGCCTTTTTTAACCTGAAAGGGAAGCTGGTTGTTCGATATACAGGGGCTACTTCCGGAATTGATGAATTTATCTGGCTGGCTGAATATACCAGCGAAGAGATTTACAGGAAAATGACCTTTAGTAAATATAAAAGAATCAAACGAAAGGAACAGCGTAAACGAAAAAACAGGTAGCGGCACTGATTGCAATAGTTGTATCTTGATCTGGCAGGAAGGCTCGTGGTGGGATATATTGGGGCCTGCTTCGGAGCAGGGAATTATTATAGTCAGGAGCATATGTGGTAAAAAGGGAATACATGCTGGGTCACTTCAGACAATATTAAGCGAAAAAGAATAAAATTAACAGGTAGCGTATGTTCAAATTATGCCCGTCCGGACTCTGTCAATGGACGCTAGTCATGATAGTCCTGATTTGGCCGGCAGGTGTGTCGGGTGATAACGGACAGGGTCCGCTACCCGAACCCCTGACGCTGGATTATGCCCTTTCTCTCTCGACGGGGGGTCACCCGGGCAATGTTATTGCAAGGAACAGACTCGAACGAGCCAGGGCTGAAAGAGATCTGATTGAAGGCAACACGGGTGTGCAGACCAGTATCCAGGGCAGGCTGCGCTGGATTAAACTTCCCGGTATCGCGATAGACCCGACGATTGATGACCATAAACTGGAGTTATTGGCAACAAAACGTCTGTATGATTTTGGTTATAGTGATGCGAATATATCTGCGGCAAAACTTTCAGTCGAGAGTCAGAAGCTACTGGTAGAGGAGCAGAATGCGCAACAGCGGCTGGAGATAATGCAGGCATTTTTCAATGTGATCCTGTCTGATCTGGCCTATGCCAGGGACAATGAAACGATGGCCGTTGCCTTTGTCAGGTTTAGTAGAATAAAAGACAGAAATGAACTGGGGCAGGTCGCCGATGTTGAATTACTGGAGGCCGAGAATATTTATCACAAGGCACGCAGTGCACGCTATGCAAGTGATGCCGGCAGACGAGCGAGCCGGTCAAGGCTGGCAAATATTCTGAACCGTCCCGGCCAGCTGTCATCCAACCTCGTGCGACCTGAGTTGCTGGCAACAAAACGAAAGTTGCCTGAAATTGAATCCTTGCAACAACAGGCGGTATTAAATAACCCGCACTTGCTCGCCTTGCGTCAACAGGTTGAATCGGCCCGTCAAAAGCTGCTTGCAGCCAGAGCCAGAAAGAAACCGGTTATCGATCTGGAGCTGGGTGCTGCCGAGTATTCACGCAAGACACGATTCAGTGACATATTGCGAGGAGAGATTCAATTCCAGATGCCGCTGAGTAGCAGTGGGGCGATAGACGCAGAGATAGCCAAACAAAGAACCATCATGCTGGATGCACAAGCCAGGCTGCATCAGTATGAAATGGATCTGAACCAGCAGGTACTGGAGTTGTGGCAGTCGATAACTATTTTCAGGGCAAAAAGGGATGAAGCGGCTATATTGTCTGAATACCGTGACCTTGCCCTGGATAAAAGCAGGGCGTTGTACGAACTGGATGTTAAATCAGATCTGGGGGATTCCCTGGCATTGTTTTCCGCTTCTTTATACCAGACAGCCAGGTCAGATTTCGATCTGGCCATGGCCTGGGCCGAAATGGATGCAACCCTGGGTAAACCAGTTGACCATGGAAATAAACAAACAGAACCGGTTAGCAGGTGAGTAAATTATGAAAAGTATAATATCATTACAGGCCATATTGCTGGTGTGTTTAAGTATCTTCTCCGGTTTCAGCCTGGCGGGTGATCGCCCTGCGGTACTGGACTGGTTTCAGCGCATCGAGCTGTCAACACCGGTGTCGGGAATTGTAAGGCAGGTTCATGTTGATGTGGGTGATCAGGTTAAAAAAGGGCAGACACTGGTTACTCTGGACGACAGAAGTTTTCGTGCCCGTATAACAAAGGCAAAGGGTGTGCTGGTGCGAGCAACCGAGACCTTTGCAGAAGCTGAACGCGAAAAGGTTCGGGGGCAAGAATTGTTTGACCGAAGCTCAATATCAGTCCATGACCAGCAGTTGATCAATATCGAATTCAGCAAGGCGGATGCACAACTGCGTGAAGCCCGTGCTGAAGTTGTGCTGGCAAAACTTGACCTGGAATACAGTGTTATTCGATCCCCGGTCAACGGTATGGTCGTGCAGAAATTTGCCAATAATGGTCAAACCGTTGTCAGTAATATGCAGGCCAACACGCTGATTGTTGTTGCCGACAACACGCACATGGTTGCACGCGCGCAGCTGGAGGCAGAAGTTTTGCGAGGGTTGAAGGCCGGTGATCCCCTGAGTATCAAGGCATCAGGAAAGACATTTTCAGGCAAGATAGCCAGGCTGGGACAGGAGCCATCGGGACAGTCCAGGGTTCCTCTTTATTTTCTGGACGTTGTATTTGAGACGGTTCATGGAGGCTTCAGGAAAGGCCAGCCTGCATTAATCATACTGCCATGAAAATCCGTAGACACTGTATTGTACATGGGCGGGTTCAGGGCGTGTTTTTCAGGGACTCGGCGCAGAGAAAGGCATACGAAACCGGCGTATCGGGCTGGGTAAAAAACCTCCCGGATGGCTCAGTTGAAGTTATGGTCAGTGGTGATAGTGGTAAAGTTGATTTGTTCTGTCACTGGTTAGGGGAAGGCCCGAAAATGGCCATCGTCAAAGATGTGAAGCTCGAAAATCTTGAATATGAGAATATTTCGGGCTTTGTTGTGAAATAATCAAGCCGATGTCACGATGAATTAAAAGCAGGCAAGTTACCGCCTCAGGCGGTGAGACACAAAGAGGCTCAGCCGTTACGGCATGTAAAGAGACAGCCGCAAATGGGCGCAAATATTGATAATGTCTATTTGTGCCCATACGCGGGAAACAAGGGTTTAGGAAATAAAATATTTGCGGGTATTTGCGTCCATTTGCGGCTGAGTTATGGATTTGAGCGGGATAGAAAGATACCTAACGGTTCCTTTCATGGGTCTTCATTATACTGCCTGTTCTGAGGGGGTATTTGATATGCAGATGGTTACAGAGTCTTTCTGCAATTGGAAAAGATATCCAGTTTTTTATTATACACATCTGTTCTAACATCCATTAGTCCCAGGGCCGAGTGAAACAGATTATCATGTGAAAATTTCTCATTGCTCTTTTGTTGCAGACATGCCTTGTCAATACCAAGATTTGTTTCGAATTCCCTTGAAAACCATAAAACAAAGGGTATATGTTTTTGTACCTTGGGTGCAATGAGGTAGGGCATGCCATGCAGGTAGATGTTTCTTTCGCCCAGTGATTCACCGTGATCCGAGATATACAGCATGGCCGTATTAAACTGTTTAGTATTTTTCTTTAGTAGAGATATAACGCGTGAAATAAAATAATCCGTGTAAAGAATTGTATTATCATATGTATTGACTATTTCATTTCGTTTGCAGTCCTGTAACTGGTTTGTTTCGCATATGGGGGTAAACTTTTTGAATTTTTCCGGATACCTGAGGTAATAGGCAGGGCCATGACTTCCCTTTTGATGTAAAACGATAAAGGCATCGGTTTGTAATTTGTCAATAAACGCCTGCAGTCGGTATAACAGAATTTCATCATGACACTCTCCAGTGCTGCAGAATTTCTTGACATTCAGGTTTACCATATTTTCACTCTGAACCCTGTCACACGTGCCCTTGCAACCGGAGTTATTATCACGCCACAGGACGCTTATCCCGGCATGTGATAAAACATCCAGCACACTTTCATATCCCCTGGCCTTTTTGACACTAAAGGAGCGTCTGCCAAGATGAGAAAACATGCATGGAAGCGAGCTGGCTGTAGCAGTGCCGCATGAGTAGACGTTGCTGAAATTAATAATATCTTCCCTGGCCAGCATCGGGTTGGTGTCCCTTTTATAACCATTTAATGAGAAATTACGGGCCCTGGCTGTTTCTCCAAGCACCAGAATAGTGAGTGTTTTTTTCCCTCGCTGTTGCCATGTCTTTGCCAGCGTGGCATCCATACCCACAGGTTTGAGAATGGTGTCACCGCTATCCATGTGTGATTTTATAATCGAATGAATAGCATTAAGAAAATTGGTCGGGTTTATGAGGTGGCGCAAATGTCTGTTGTTTCTTGCCAGCGATGCGTAGTCCTTGTAGAAAATAAAGGCACATGACGCAAATATGGCAAAGCTGAGTAAAATAATACCGATCCGGGTGATGGATTCCCTGAGAAATGGTTTGTAGATTATATTGGTTCTAATGATGATAAGTGATGGCAGTAACCCGATGATGACGAAGTAATAGAGCATTTTAAAATTTAATAGTTCATAAGACTCGGTGACATCCGTTTCCAGTACATTTCGCATCATGGTCTTATCAATCATGACACCGTATGAGTCCATGAAGTAGGCACTGAAGGACGATACAATGAGTATGGATATTATGACGGGTTTAAAGATATATTTGATGCTAACCAGGGAGAAAATAATATTCAGGTATGCAGCCAGCAGAATAAATATTGAAAAAAGAAATAAAGAATTATGAAAAGTAAAATCATCAAACACATCGATGACATTTTTCCAGAAAGAATAATTTCCCAGTAGCACCAGAAAAAGGGCAATGGTTAACGTGGTTTTGGTTGATGTTGCTTTCGGATTGAAATTCATAAAAGAATATTCGGGGCCGGCGTAAAAACTCCCTGCAACCCTTCTGACCTCAAATATATATGTGAGTTTTTACGCCGGCCCCGAATATTCATTTATTGTCTATACCAGCGTCTGCTTAGTGCATTGAAGACCTTGTCAGAGTATTTGCGTTTACCAACACTTCCATTATACCTTGCAAGTGCTTTTCGTTTATCATTCTTTTCCTTGTCCAGATAGTAACGTAAAATAGTACAGCCAATCCTTAAATTTATTCGTATGTCAAACAGGTCTTCCCCTGGCTTGCCAATTTCCCTGAGCCAGAATGGCATGATCTGCATGAGCCCTCTGGCGCCAACAGATGAAATGGCGTATCGGTTAAAGGCGCTTTCTGTTTCGATGACAGCCAGTACCATTTCGGGCGGTATATCTGCTCGTGCCGATTCTTCATGCAGGACTCTGAGTATCCTGATTCTGTCATCACTGTTTTTTATGTATCGACGCATGCGTAGAGACATATCGGTTAACCAGACCTCGGCAAGGAACTTGTCATTGAAGCTTTTTGAATCGTTGATGGCCTTGACCAGGCGAGTACGCAAGGCCTCATCCATTTGTTGTGGTGAGGCGAAGGCAGGGTTGGCCACTACCAGACACAGCCAGGACAGCGGTAATAACAGGGAAATCTTTTTACAAGGATTATGCATGCTTGTTCAATTTTTCCATCAGGAAGTCTTTAATCTTATCGACCGGTATAAATGATACTTTATCTTCTGTTCTTCCCTTGTATTCCAGCTCTCCCTTTTCCAGTCCCTTGTCGCTGACAACAATCCGATGCGGGATACCGATCAGTTCCATGTCGGCAAACATAAAGCCTGGCCGGACGTTGCGATCATCAAGTAAAACCTCGATGCCGGCGTTACTCCATTGCCGATAATATTGTTCAACTGCTTGCCTGACAGCATCGGATTTGTGCATACCGATTGGTATCAGTGCCAGCTGGAAGGGTGCCAGCGCATCGGGCCAGATTATACCGTGATCATCATGGTTCTGTTCTATGGCGGATGCGACTATCCTTGATACGCCAATGCCATAGCAACCCATGGTTATGGTGGTGTTTTTTCCGTTTTCATCAAGAACCGTGGCCTGCAGGGCATCGCTGTATTTTGTGCCAAGCTGGAAAATATGACCGACCTCGATACCACGGGCAATCGATAACGTACCTTGCCCATCCGGGCTCGGGTCACCATCAACAACATTACGTATATCCACGATTTCCGTGATGGTGCAATCCCGTTGCCAGTTTGTGCCGGTATAATGTTTTCCATCCTCGTTGGCACCACAGACAAAATCAGCCAGGTTCGATGCACTGTGGTCTACCAGCATTCGAATACTCAAACCGACCGGTCCGATTGAGCCGGGTTTACAGCCGGCGATATCCATCACCTGTTTTTCGGATGCAAATATCAGCGGTAACGCAATACCTTCGATTTTCGCAAGCTTGATTTCATTCAGTTGATGATCGCCCCGTAATACCAGTGCAACGACACCGTTATCATCATCCTGAACCAGTAATGTTTTCACACATTGTTCGGGGTTGACGCCAAGAAACCGGCTGACTTGTTCAATACTATGCTGGTCGGGTGTATCAATTATTTTTATGCCATCTGTGGGCGCGGGTCTTTCGGCATCAACGGGTATGGCCGGAGCCATTTCCACATTGGCTGCATATTGACTTTTGTTTGAAAAAGCAATGGCATCCTCCCCTGAATTGGCAAGGACATGGAATTCATGTGATGCGCTGCCACCAATGCTGCCGGTATCTGCCTCGACTGGGCGAAATTTCAGGCCAAGCCGGTTAAAGATGCGGTTATAGGTGTCAAACATGATGTCATAGGTTTGCTGCAAGGATTCCTGGGTCAGGTGGAATGAATATGCATCCTTCATCAGAAACTCACGTGAACGCATTATGCCGAAACGGGGTCGAACCTCATCCCTGAACTTGGTCTGTATCTGGTAGTAATTTACTGGAAGCTGTTTGTAACTGCGTATTTCATGACGCACTATATCGGTTATGACTTCCTCATGCGTAGGCCCGTAACAGAATTCCCGTTGATGCCTGTCATTAAAACGGAGCAGTTCGGGCCCGTATTTTTCCCATCGGCCTGACTCCTGCCACAATTCGGCAGGCTGGACAGAAGGCATCAGCAGTTCCAGTGCGCCGGCATTATCCATTTCCTCTCGTACTACATTTTCCGCCTTGCGGAGTATTTTCAGGCCCAATGGCAACCATGTGTAAATACCGGAGGCCAGCTTGCGTATCATGCCGCTTCGAATCATTAGTTTATGGCTGATGACTTCAGCTTCGGAGGGTATTTCCTTGATAGTTGACAGGGGGAAGCGTGAGACTCGCATATGAATACTTTAACTCTGTAGTTGTAATATATAAAAGAATCCGGAAGATTGTTCAGGTATTATACCGTATTTGTTTTAACAGATCAGCGTGATGGTGTCCGGGGCTTATTCGGCCTCCCGGGCAGGTAATGATGGTATAACATTGGTATTGTGTAAATATTCCTGTTCCTTGTAAGGTTTGTCCCTGGGCGGGGTATTGCTGACATGCCATATGCCCTTGTTATCCTGCCATTTGTATACCTTGGTGCTGGTGGGCAGTTGTCCGGTCATTTCCAGAACCTGGTTTCTGAAATCCCTGTCGAAGTAGGCAATGGCCGCTGCTCCAACAATCAGGATAACCACGGCCCAGAGTATTTTCTTCAGCATATCAGAAGGTACTGCCGTTCCAGCCCCACATGTTTCTGCGGGCATCAGCAAATTCCAGATAAACACGACCCGGTGAAATGTCCATATTTTCATGGATAAAGGCGCACAGTGACTCGGAAAAAACAGCGGTTTTATTTTCGGGCAAACCGATACTCTTCAGCTCCAGGTATGCAAGGGGTTCTGTACTTCCGGCGAATGTCATGGTCCGCCCGGAGTTGATTTCTGTCATGACATAACTCTCCGGCTTTCCCAGTAACTCAGCGACCAGTGCAGATACCTTGATGGCAATATCTTCTTCGCTACCCTTGTCGATGGATTTGTTGGTGTTGATTTTCAGATACGGCATTTCCCCTCCGCTGGTTTGCTTGAATAAAGTACCGTTTTTTTTGTTTAAAATCCTTCGCAGGACCTCTCTATCTGTACCCGCAGTTTTTCCATTTTCTTCACACGTTCTTCATACGGAACCACGACACTCTTGCCATCAACGATGGTCGCGACCCTGTTTCTGGTCAGGTAGACCTGCAGGTTGTGGCGAAGTTTCACGCAATCTTTCCTGCGTTGCTTTTCAGCCAGTTTTTTCTGTTTAGCCGCCGTCTCTTTTTTCAGGCGTTCTTCGCGGTTTTTGATGAACTGCTGCTCCCTTATGCCAAGATTTTTGCGGGCATCCTGTGCGCTGTCAGGTAATGCCGTATTCGGGTTCAGGGCCTGGGATTTTTTGCCGGAAGGCGGTTGGTCGGTGTAGTGTACTTTACCGGAGGCATCCGTCCACTTATAAATCCCGGCCGAAGCAGTTGCTGACAGCAATAATCCTGTTATTAAAGCAAGGCCAAGCCTTGAAAAGTTAAACATGTTTTTTATCCTTCATACATAAACAGCCACTAAGACAGATTATGAGACAATACAGGGTGATGGCAAGGGCATAATCCCGATATTTGTGTGGGTTAAGTCGGCTTTTTCGATGAAACCGGTTATTTCTACTAACTTGTAAGATTTTTTTGTTATTTTTCTTGACCTTCAGGTGCAATAACAGTAATTTCTAATGTTTAAAGGATTAGATGGAACCGCCCGTTTATGAGGGCGTTTTTCGTTAATTTCGTGGTTTAACCCACGTTTCCTGTCAGGTGGCGAGATATGCAGGTTAAGGCCTTTCTGACCAGATTGCCGGATTATGATGGCTTGATTGCAGATAGCAGGATATGAGTAAAGTTGAAATAACCGGTGCCGAGATATTCGCCCGCAGCCTCGCTGACGAGGGGGTTGATTGTATTTTTGGATATCCGGGCGGTGCCGTTCTCCATATTTATGATGCCCTTTTCAAACAGGACAAGGTCAGGCATATTCTTGTCCGGCATGAGCAGGCGGCAACCCATGCCGCAGACGGTTATGCCCGGTCAACAGGCAGGCCCGGGGTTGTCCTCGTAACGTCAGGCCCCGGAGCGACGAACGCGGTAACGGGTATCGCCACAGCCTATCTGGATTCCATACCCATGGTTGTTTTCACCGGCCAGGTTCCAACCAGTCTGATCGGTAATGATGCATTCCAGGAAGTTGATTCCGTCGGCATCACTCGTCCTTGCGTCAAGCATAATTTTCTGGTCAAGGATATCAGGGAACTGGCGACCACGATCAAAAAGGCATTCTATGTCGCGACAACAGGCCGGCCTGGTCCGGTTGTTGTCGATATACCCAAGGATATTACCGCCGAGCGTACCGAGTATTTTTACCCCCGGAAGGTTTCGATGCGTTCCTATAATCCGGTCGTGAAAGGCCACATCGGGCAAATTAAACGTGCTATTGAATTAATGACGGGTGCAAAACGTCCGATGGTTTACACCGGTGGTGGCGTTATTCTGGATAATGCCAGTGATGAACTGACCGAACTGATTCGTATGCTGAACTTCCCTATCACGAACACGTTGATGGGGCTGGGGGCCTACCCGGCCACTGACCGGCAGTTTCTCGGCATGTTGGGTATGCACGGTACCTATGAAGCCAATATGGCAATGCATCATTGTGACGTTCTTGTTGCGATTGGCGCACGTTTTGACGACCGTGTTACAGGTAATATTGAAAAGTTCTGCCCAACGGCAAAGATTATTCATGTCGATATTGACCCTGCCTCCATTGCAAAAAATGTCAAGGTCGATATTCCGATTGTAGGTGGAGTCATGGCTGTGTTACAGGACATGATCAAGGTCGCCAGGGGCAGCAAGCAGAAGCCGGATAGTACCGAACTTGCCAACTGGTGGGAGCAGATCGATGAATGGAAGTCGAAGGATTGTTTGAAATACGACAGCGGGAGTGATCGAATCAAACCACAAATGGTTATCCAGAAGCTGTATGAGATAACCAGTGGCGATGCATTTGTTACCTCGGATGTTGGGCAGCACCAGATGTGGGCCGCACAATATTACAAGTTTGATAAGCCAAGGCGCTGGATCAATTCAGGCGGACTGGGTACGATGGGGTTCGGACTACCCGCGGCTATGGGGGTACAGATAGCACACCCGGATGCAACAGTTGCCTGTATCACGGG
>DRJK01000167.1 GCA_011052215.1 Gammaproteobacteria bacterium | reverse complement strand
GGGTTTCGCATCGGCCATGATACCTACGGTGAACCTGACCCCGCCTTCCCATGTGACATTAAAAACGAATGCAATGTGCGTCTTGATAAAATTACACATGAAGGTGGCGCATTCATCTACGATTATGATTTTGGTGATGGATGGGAACATGACCTCATCATCGAAAAGATCCTGCCAGCCGAACCAGGCACCGACTATCCCGTCTGCCTTGACGGCCAACGGGCCTGCCCGCCCGAAGACTGCGGCGGCCCACACGGATACGCCTCCATGCTCGAGGCGCTTCATGATCCAAACAACGAGGAGCACGAAGAGATTATGGAGTGGCTGGGCGATGGGTTCGATGCAGAAGCGTTTGATGTGGATACCGTCAACCGGTTTGTAACGGAACCCGGGGAAACACCCGTGAGTTCAGTCGTTGAAATACCGGTATATGAGGATACGGTACTGGCCAGCTATACGCCTGCGGAGCTGATCGACATCATGATCGAACATGAAGACCGGGTGCCGCGCAATGTGATTGATGCGTGTGTAAGTCGTGGTGAACAAATGCTGGAAGTCCTGACACCCATAGCACAGCCCAACGATGAACTCGAAAAAACAAGTGATGGTCACTGGTGGCTGCGCCTGCATGCCGTGATGATTCTTGGCCTGATCCCCGGTGAGCATGCCGGATTGTTACTGGTGGATTTTATACACGGCATGAACCGGGAAGAGGATGAAAATCTACAGGAATGGCTCTCAGGTTACTGGCCCGCCCTGCTGCTTAATAAACCGCAGTCGGTAGTTGTGCCGTTACGCGAAATCTGTATGGATCAAAAGTGCGATTGGTTCATGCGCACAAATATAATGGAGGCCGTTCTTGCCCTGGCGCATCAACGGGGTGAAACAGAGCTGGAACAGACACTGGACTGGGCAGCGCAGATTGTTGCAAACGAGGATGAGGATTGGGACTGCCGCTTGCTCATTGCAAACGACCTGTTGGACTACCCTCGCGATCGTCATCGTGCCCTGATATCAAAACTGGCTGCCCGGCAGAACGGCCTTGGGTTTCACTTCGATGAGAAGGACATCAGTAAGGCCTATGCGGACGGAAAAGATACACCTGGCTGGGAACGCTTCAATAACCCGTGGGACTTTTACGACAACAAACAAATAATAAATCGTCAGAGCCGTTGGCAGGAAGAAGATCAAGAGGATGACATAGACTCGAACACCATTGATATAATGGACGGAGAATCAGACCATTACGATCAAATAACATACCAGCGCGACACCCCGAAGATCGGCCGTAACGACCCCTGCCCCTGTGACAGTGGCAAGAAATACAAGAAATGTTGTATGGGCAAAGAACAGATAATGTAGCCACGATTATGATGGAGATTATCAATAATATGATTTAGTTGGAAGCGAGCTGACGCGACGACCTGCAAGCGTGCCGTGCGGAGAATAACGACATTAATCTCCACAAAATATGCAAGTATTTTTCCATGCACATGCAGGAGTGTGTGAGAAAACCGGATGGCTTTCCGGTATTGAATAACAGAAATATTCCGGATCATGCTTGTAAGGTTTTTCATGAAATGGCAAATACAGCACGCCAGGAAAAAAACCCGGAAAACCTACGTAAACAGGTTTTGAATCATTTGTCTGACTGCGGCCGGTTCAAAGGGCTTGTCACAGATCCCGGATACACCGGCATTCTGCACGGCAGAAAGCCGGCTCTCATTCTCTTCACTGGTCACCATCAATACCGGTATCGACTTCTGGGCGCTGTTCTCACGTATATAGCGGGTCAACTGCTCACCATCCATTTCCGGCATATTGTAATCGGTCACCACCAGATCAAAATATTCATCCTGGATCATACCCACCGCCTGGCTTCCATTCACTGCCGCCTTGATATTTTCTATGCCCAGGTTCCCCAGGACACGGCAGATATGTTTACGCGCCATCAGGCTGTCGTCCACTACCAGAACATTCAGCTCATCCAGTGCAATATCAGACTGGGCCTGATCATCCGGGACTATCAAATCAACTGTGGAATACAGGGCCCGTCTGAGATCGGCCGTCTCAAAGGGTTTTGGCAGAATCGCGACAACGCCTGCCTGCCTGATCGGATCGAGACTGGCAAAAGATGTCTCGCTTGAAATCAACATGTAGGGGACTGCCTCCAGCTCAATGTCACGCCTCAGGGCCAGTACAAGCTCTGTCCCGGTCATATCCGGAAGGTACATGCTGCTGATGACCAGATCAGGTATGCATTGCTTGATATTGCTCAGGGCCGCTTTCCCATCAGAAAAGAACTGGGTGTTGGCAACCTCCAGTTCCTTCAACCGGCCGCCAATGATACGCGCCTGCGTCGAGGAAGGTTCGATGATAGTTATCGCCAGTTCCGAGATCGGTATTTTGTTATCCATGTAATGAAATTTCCTTTAGTATTAGAATCCTATCGGCACCAACGGACCATTCCTGAATAAGGCAACGGACCACTGGCTTTTGTAAAAAAATACCCTCAGAGAGCCAGTATCATATATAATAAATTACTTTATATATATTGTGTATAATATTGTAATAACTGTATTTTTATAATTTTACCACTCATGAGTATGCAGAAATCCACTCACAGTCAAAACAGACTCATCCTGATATTTATTGTATTATTCAACACGTTTTCCAACCTTAATTTTCAGGAGCAGGAATGGATCTAACATCTTTAACCGCCATCTCACCCGTAGATGGACGCTATGGCAGCAAAACAGCAGACCTCAGGCCTGTTTTTAGTGAATTCGGACTGATTCGGCACCGGGTCCTGGTTGAAATAAGATGGTTACAGGCACTGGCCAACAACCCGGAAATTACCGAGGTACCCACCCTGAGTGAACATGCATCCCATATCCTCGAAGGGATCGTCGACAATTTTAATGAGGATGATGCCCACCGGGTCAAAAATATTGAACGGGCCACCAACCACGACGTCAAGGCCGTTGAATACTTCCTGAAAGAAAAAATCGAAGGCAATCGGGAGCTGGAGGCAATAAGCGAATTCATTCATTTTGCCTGCACCTCCGAAGACATCAATAACCTGTCCCATGCGCTGATGTTAACAGAGGCCCGCAATCAGGCCATCTTACCGATGCTGGATGAGGTCACCGTGGCCATACAGGCCATGGCACATGACCTGGCAGACCAGCCCATGCTATCCAGAACCCACGGCCAGCCGGCATCACCTACAACCATGGGCAAGGAAATGGCCAATGTGGTCTACCGTTTAAAGCGCCAGCGTGAACAAATAAGCCGGGTACCTATGTTTGGCAAGATCAATGGTGCCGTCGGTAACTACAATGCCCACTTTTCAGCCTATCCGGAAATAAACTGGCCTGAATTCGCAGAGAGTTTTGTCAGGGAACTTGGCCTGGAATGGAACCCTTATACGATACAGATAGAACCGCATGACTATATAGCAGAATTGTTTGATGCCACCTCAAGGTTCAACAATATCCTGCTGGATTTCTGCCGGGATATCTGGGCCTATATCTCGATCGGTTATTTCAGACAGAAAACCATTGCAGGTGAGGTGGGCTCGTCGACCATGCCGCACAAGGTCAACCCCATCGACTTTGAAAATGCCGAGGGAAACCTGGGTGTTGCCAACGCCCTGTTCGACCATCTTGCCAGTAAACTCACGCTGTCCAGATGGCAGCGCGACCTGACTGACTCGACTGTGCTCAGAAACCTGGGGGTTGGCATTGCCCACAGTATCATTGCCTATAACTCAGCACTGAGGGGTATCAGTAAACTGGAGATTAACAGCGCGGCCCTGTTGGCGGACCTTGACGACAACTGGGAAGTGCTGGCTGAGCCCATCCAGACAGTAATGCGACGGTATGGCATTGATAAGCCTTATGAAAAACTCAAGGAGCTGACCCGCGGTAAAAAGCTGGATGGCAAGGCTATCAAGGCGTTTATTGAAAAGCTGGACATCCCGGACAATGCCCGATCCGAACTAATGGCATTGACCCCTGCCAACTATCTTGGCAATGCGGTACATCAGGCAAAAAACATCTGAGATGATGACTTCATGATTATGTGAAGCAGTCGACAGTTTTATGCCGAAAAATCAATCACACTTTAAACACATAGACCCTTTACCTCATAATATCCCGCAATATTCCCCGTGGGTAAAGGGCACTATGAATACTCGCCCGAACTGCACCCGCATGCAGTTCGGGTAATTTTTTTCCAGCTCCATGACATATCAGTCAGCTTCAGATGAAATCACTGCCGGGATTTTTGTCCGGATATCGGCAAAAAATACCACTCCTGTTCTGGAATGGAATAATCATGATAATACCTGCATCCGTTTTCTTGCACATGACCAGGATGCCAGACCCGTATCAACAGCACGTTTACCTCCCGGTGGACAGAAAGGATGCATGACCATACTCGCCGGATGGCACAACAAAGGCAGAGGGTCTGCTATGCTTGATACAACACCGGAATATTGCATGAAGAACAACACCCAGCCGTATCTGGATGTACAGTCAGGTATTATTGAATACCTGCCGGCATGACGAATTGATGGAAACAGAAAATATTTTCATGGGTACAGTAATTTCTCATAAACGAACGATGCAAAAGAAGGGTTAAATGGATCCGGGTCGATTTATATTAGGCGAGTCTGATCAACAGAACCAGTTTGAAGGCCGCCTGGAAAATTGTGACATAGCCATCGAACTCGCAAGACAATCCAGACAAATCATCAGGATACTGACCCCCAATCTTGAACACCATATCTATGACGACGGTCACTTCAATCACGCCATTATGTCATTGGCCACCCGAAGCAAACAAAGCCAGATAAAAATACTTGTAAAGGATTCAACCCAGTCGGTAAAAAACGGTCATCGCCTGATTGAGCTGGCACGAAAATTTACATCCAGCATTCATATTCATGTAACACCGGACGACCTGGCGGAAATAGACAATGCATTCCTGCTGGCCGACCAGTCAGGTTACCTGCATAAACATGTCGGGACGCTTTATCAGGGGCAGTACAATTTCAATGACAAACTAAAGGTTCGTGAACTGATAAAGGTGTTTGACAATGCCTGGGACCGTAGTAAACCCGACCACGAGTTGAGACGTCTTTTTATATAAAGCCACACTGTTGTCCCGTTAACCCATGACGAATGTAGCTGAAATGTAAGCAGCAAGTACGATTCAGGCTAACCCGCAATCCGGACATGAAACCGGCAAACCTGATCAAGACATGCAAAACATGGCATCCTTGTTGTTTATATGGGAAAATACCACCTTACCCAGCCATGTCATTACAATATTTCAACCATTATCCTGTGCAAAACGCCTCGCCACTCCACCCCGTCATCCCCGACCAGACCCGCCCCGATATTAACTGGGGCCGTCTATATGGCAATAGTCCCGGGTTGGTACTGGCATCCTGCGCACAGGAATTCAACGGCTTCATACTGGTTATCAGCAAGGACATGCAACAGGCAAACCGGCTCGAGCATGAACTCAAATTTTATTGTTCAGGTAAAAAAGGGTTATCCATTCTGTCATTCCCGGACTGGGAAACCTTACCCTATGATATTTTTTCGCCGCATGAAGATATAGTTTCCGGGCGCCTTGAAACCCTGAGCAAACTGCCCGGCTTCAAAAAGGGAATTCTTATTGTGCCGGTTTCCACGTTGATGCAGAAACTGGCCCCGCTGGATTATATCCAGTCTTCAACGCTGGTTCTGAAAACAGGCGACTCCCTGTCATCAGAAAAAATCAGGCTACAACTTGAACGGGCCGGCTACAGACACGTGTCCCAGGTCATGGAGCATGGTGAGTACACCGTCAGGGGATCATTGCTTGATCTGTACCCGATGGGCAGCGAGCTTCCCTTCCGTATTGATATATTTGACGATGAAATAGAATCAATGCGCAGTTTTGATCCCGATACACAACGAACCCGGGAAAACATTCAGGATATAAAGCTGCTGCCGGCACATGAATTTCCATTGCATGAGCAATCCATAACACGGTTCAGGCAAAACTACAGGAAACGATTCGAGGGTAACCCGCAGAACAGCGCCATCTATAACGATGTCAGTAACGGGATTGCAGCTGGCGGACTTGAGTATTATCTTCCTTTGTTCTTTGAAAATACAAAATCACTCACTGAATATCTTCCGTCGAATACTATCATCATCTGCCTGGATGGAACTGAAGCTGCAACAGACAATTACTGGCAGCAAATTACCGGGCGTTATGAATCCAGACGGCATGATATAGAACGGCCCGTCCTTTCCCCGAACGAAATTTTCAGTACACCTGCATCACTTAATAATGCACTGTCCAGCTTTCCGAGGGCCAACCTCCAATGGTTTGAATATACAGACTCCGGTACAGCGACTGGAAATATCATCAATTACAATACTTCTGCGCCACCCCCATTATTCATACAAAGTAATGCAACAGACCCCTGCCAGGCCGTGCTGGGATTTTTTGACAGCTTCCACGGCAGGATCCTGATTGCTGCCGAGACAACCGGACGGCGTGAGCTGATTCTCGAAATATTCAGAAAAAATTCTGTTTATCCAAAATCAGTCAAGCACTGGAATGATTTTTTTAATTCTTCTATCAAACTGGCTATAACAGTTGCTCCGCTGGAGGAGGGTCTGATACTACAGGATCCTGGCATTGCTGTTATTGCTGAATCACAACTGTTTGGAACACGTGCCGTTCAAAAAAGAAGGCGAAGGAAAACAGAAACAAATGCTGAAAGTATAATACGAAACCTGACAGACTTGCATGCAGGCGACCCTGTTGTTCATGAAGATCATGGCATCGGCAGATACGTCGGTTTACAAAAATTAAAGATAGGTAATATTGAAACCGAGTTTCTGACCCTGGAATATGCCGATGATGCCAGGTTATATGTACCGGTAGCTTCATTACATCTGATCAGCCGCTACTCGGGTGCTACACCGGAAAACGCCCCACTCCATAAACTGGGCAGTGACCGCTGGCAGAAGGCAAAAAAGAAAGCCGCTGAACGCGCAAGGGATATTGCAGTCGAGCTACTGGATATATACGCCCGGCGTGCCGCCCGAAAAGGCCACGCATATGCGATAAACCAGGATGAGTTCAACCAGTTTTCATCTGCATTTCCATTTGAAGAAACCCCTGATCAATTAAATGCCATCGAGGCTGTTACCCGTGACATGGAATCCGAGCAGCCCATGGACAGGGTTGTCTGTGGCGATGTGGGGTTTGGCAAAACTGAAGTTGCCATGCGTGCCACCTTTATTGCCGCTCAGGCCAATCGGCAGGTTGCAGTCCTGGTGCCCACCACCTTGCTTGCCCAGCAACACTACCAGACTTTTCTGGACAGATTTTCTGAATGCCCGTTTAACATCGAAGTCATCTCAAGATTTCGATCCATCAAGGAACAGGAATCCATATTGGGTCAGCTGGAAAATGGTAAAATAGACATCGTTATCGGTACACATAAAATCATACAAAAAGATATCAGATTCAAGGATCTGGGTCTTTTGATAATCGATGAGGAGCATCGGTTTGGTGTCAGACAAAAAGAAAGACTGAAATCATTACGTTCCGAAATCGACATACTGACACTGACGGCCACCCCCATTCCCCGGACACTGAACATGTCACTGTCCGGGCTACGGGATTTATCGATCATCGCAACGGCACCTGCAGAACGTGTCGCAATAAAAACATTTGTTTCCGAATGGAATGATAACCTCCTGACAGAGGCATTATTACGTGAGATAAAACGTGGTGGACAGGTTTACTTTCTTCACAACGAGATTTCGAGTATAGAAAAAATATCCAGTCAAATAAAACTGCTGGTGCCGGAATCCTCTGTCAGGATTGCCCATGGACAAATGCGTGAACGCGAGCTTGAACAGGTCATGCTCGACTATTACCACCAGAAATTCAACATCCTGGTTTGCACAACGATTATTGAGAGTGGCATCGACATTCCTACCGCCAACACGATCATTATTAACCGCGCTGACAAGCTGGGGCTGGCCCAACTCCACCAGCTAAGGGGGCGGGTTGGGCGCTCACATCACAGGGCATACGCCTACTTGATAATACCGGGACGAAAAGCAATTACCCCGGATGCCCTGAAGAGACTGGAGGCGATTGAGTCTCTTGAAAATCTTGGTGCCGGATTTATGCTGGCAACGCATGACCTGGAAATTCGAGGTACGGGTGAATTACTGGGTGAAGGACAAAGCGGCCAGATTCAGGAAATCGGTTTTACCCTCTACACTGATTTGCTGGAGCGTGCGGTAACTGCACTCAAATCAGGGGATGAACCCGATCTTGCAACCCCGCTCGATCACGGCCCTGAAATTGATTTACAGCTTCCTGCGCTAATCCCGGAAGATTACCTGCCAGATGTACACAGCAGGCTGGTATTATACAAGCGAATAGCCAGTGCCGATGATACAGAACAGCTCAGGGAAATCCAGGTTGAAATGATTGATCGTTTTGGCTTGCTTCCTGATTCCCTGAAAAACCTGATAGAAGTCACCAAACTGAAGATAAAGGCAAAAGAACTGGGTATTAACAAAATCGATGCAAGTGATAAAGGTGGCAGTATTATTTTCAGTAATACACCCAATATCGACCCGATTAAAATAATCCGGCTGATACAGGACGAGCCCGATAGTTACAAGCTGGATGGTAAAAATAAACTTCGCTTTTATCTTTCATTAGAGGATAATAGTATTCGTTTTCAGACAATTGAAAAACTACTCGATACACTGGCAAACAACTAGCATTTACTATACCAGACATGATGATTAACATGGCCCCCAAATATTGTCTCCCGATACTATTGTGCTTATTACTCCCGTCGATTTCTCTGGCAGCAGAACCCCGGCAATATCAGTTCGAGATAATTATTTTCCAGTATACAAATCTGAAAAATATAGAATCGGAAACATGGCCAGATAAACCGGGCCTGCCTGATTATGAAAACCAGTTGGCCCTGATATCCACTGAACCACGGGAGACAGACAAGCTACCAGGAGAAAGTGAACCTGACCCGATTCAGAATGAACCGATTCAGAATGGCTACCGGCAACTTGGCAAGGAAGAACTGCTGCTGAACAAGGAGGCCAACGCTGTCAGCAGATCATCTTCAAGAAAACTGCTTCTACATGCCGGCTGGGTTCAGGCCATGTACCCGAAAGAAACAGCCAGACCGATTGTACTAAGACTGGGTGACGAATATACAACACTGGTTCCCGACCCTGCCTATGACATACTTTCAACAACCATGCCCGCTCCTGACCGGATCTACAGTGTGGACATAAAACCTGAAAATTCGGGCAATAACACGGATAATACTTCGCCCATAGCGGACCCTGATGATCTATCAGTCGATACTGCCGCCCCGGTAACCGACCCTGATTTATTCTCAACTCCGATGATTCCCCAGATCGTTCCTCAACTGGAAGGAACACTGACAGTTTCCATTGGCAGGTATTTGCATGTCTGGACAGACCTGGTTTTCAGGATCCCGCTTCCGGGTCAGGATAACCCGGCCCTGATAGATAATAATCCCGAATATACACTGCTTAAATCATTGCGCTATCAAAGCCATCGGAGAATGCGCAGCAAGGAACTGCATTACATTGATAACCCCAGTTTCGGGATACTGATCTACTCACTTCCATACAAAAAACCCGACTTGCAGGATATTCACTAACGCATTTCCGGAGCGTGAACAATGCTCTCTGCTATAACTGCGGTAAGGATTCCTCAAGGAGCTTCCTTACCTTGTCCATTCCAATCTTCAAATTTTCCTCTATGACTTTCATGCTGATCACTTCGCTTTGTTTACCTGCTGCCCAGTTGGCAACCACGGCACAGGTTGCATAACAAAGGTCGAGTTCACGTGCCAGTGCCGCTTCCGGCATCCCGGTCATGCCGACAATGTCGCAGCCATCCCGTACCATGCGACGGATTTCAGCGGCTGTTTCCAGCCTGGGTCCCTGGGTTGCACCATAGGTACCATCTATAGTTGGATCCAGCCCGGCTTTTTTTGCACCGTTGATAAGCAAGGCCCGTACTTCTTCACAATAAGGGTAAGTGAAGTCAATGTGTTTAACGTCCTGATGACCTTCATGATAGGTGCTGTCTCTGGACCATGTGTAATCAATGATCTGGTCAGGAAACACGATCTTGCCGGGCTTCATGTCGTCTCGCATACCACCTACTGCCGCGACCGCGATGATTTTTTTTACCCCGCTCTCCTTTAATGCCCACAAGTTGGCCCGGTAATTTACCTGATGTGGCGGTATCGTATGGCCACTGCCATGTCGTGCCAGAAACACAATAGTACAACCGCACACTTCACCAAATATTAACGGGGATGATGGCTGCCCGTAAGGGGTATTGACCATCTCCCGATGTGTGATCGTCAACCCTTTTATAGTATTAAGACCTGTACCGCCAATAACAGCAATATCAACGTTCAATGGAAACCCCTTGTATAAATAAACCGTTATTCATTTACTGCGTAAATACCAGGCGCATTACGCAAGTAACCCTTGTAGTCCATACCAAAACCGAATACGTACTTGTCTTCTACAGTCAGCCCGGTGAAATCGGCCTTGTTGTATCCGGGTTTTCTGTCATGTGCTTTCTCAACCAGTACACAACTGTATACCCGGCTGACCCCCTCGGATCTGCAATACTCCATTATGCTGTCCAGAGTGATGCCTTCATCGAGAATATCATCAACAACAAGAACTGTCCTGTCCCGGAGTGAATGTTGCGGCCTGACTATCCAGTCCAGGTCACTTCCGGTTGTTTTACCCCGGTAACGTGTCGCGTGCAGGTAATCGGATTGTAGCGGGAAATCCAGCATGGTCAGGAGATAACCTGTCAAAATCAGGCCTCCGTTCATGACCGAGATGACTAAAGGATTGGTGTCAACAAGGCAGTCTGATATTTCTTCTGCCATGCGTGTAATGGCCCGCTCCACTTCATCCTTTTTATACAGGCACATTGCTTTTGAGTACACATCCCTGGCATGATCTGTCGTTATATCCACTTTATACCTGGCCTTTTTGTTTTATATCAATGCTGACTTCTTCCGGCACATGAATTGTTGAAGTGGGGAACGCACATTCCGCCCCTTCCTGCTCAATAATAGCCAGAATCCCGAGCAATACATCCTGCTTCACTTCGTGGTATTTTATCCAGTCTGTGGTATTTGTAAACGTGTACACAAAAAAATCAAGCGATGATGCAGCAAATTGATTAAAATTAACAATCATGGTTTGTGACTGGTCTATTTCTGTGTGTTGCCTCAGATATGCTTTTACTTTATCTATTATAGCTGGCAGCTTGCCTGCATCATTATACCTGACACCTATGGTTTCATAGATTCTGCGATGAGACATTCTTGACGGGTTTTCAACGGCGATGCTGGCAAAGGTTGAATTCGGGATATATAGTGGACGCTTGTCAAAGGTGCGTATGCGGCTCAACCGCCAGCCTATGGCCTCAACGGTTCCTTCGATATTGCGATCAGGCGACCGTATCCAGTCACCCACTGCAAAGGGCCTGTCCATGTAAATCATCAAGCCGCCAAAAAAGTTGGCCAACAGATCCTTGGCTGCAAAACCGATGGCAACACCGCCTATACCACCAAATGCCAGCACACCTGAAACACTGTAGCCCATGGTCTGCAATGCGACCAATGATGCAGTGATAAATATCGAGATACGGATCAGCTTGGCTATTGCATCAACCGTGGTAACATCAATTTCCTTGTTTGCCTCTCTGGAATGCAGAATAATATTTTCTTCAACACGTTTGGCAAAACGAATCAGGAACCAGGTGATGACAATAATAACCCCCACATCCCTGATTGGGTCCACAGCCTCAAAGATCACCGCCTTGGTCTGGGCCTGAACAATCTCCGCTGCAAATGATATACCCAGAATCCATATCAGTGTGGATAAGGGGCTCTGGAGTGCGTCGACCAGGGAATCATCCCAGGGATTGCGGGTCATCTCCAGCCTGGATTTGAGTCGTTTGAGTACGCGCTTGAAAATAAAATTAAATACCAGTGAGGCCAGAATAACCAGGAAGACCTGCAATACCCAGCCACCCCCGACTTGCAACCATTGAACAGTCTCACTCCACATCGTACCTACATCCATTTTACTTCCTCATCAATCATACCTGTTACTCCATATCCATATCCAGAAGTGGTGAAGGCTCGTAACTGTTAACAACTTCAACTGCAGATAACCAGGCCTTGCTTGCATATAGTTCGTCCCGGTTCATTTTAAATTTACCATGCATGCGAATCAAGCGCAGGTGACTCACCGGGCTTTCTGCCCCTTTCAGTTCTGACAAGACCTCATTCCTGTCTTCAGGCGAATTACATACCAGCACCATATCACATCCGGCTTGTATTGCCTCGTGTGCCCGTTCTGTGCAGCATCCGGCACCATGCGCTGCCACCATGGAAAGATCATCACTGAAAACAGCGCCTTCAAATCCCAGTCTATCCCTCAGTATTTCCCTGATCCACACAGGGGAAAAACTGGCAGGTCTGTTATCAACCCGGCTAAAAACAACATGCGCCACCATGATCGCGGAGATATCATAATGAATCAGTCTTTCAAAGGGCAGCAGGTCTTCATTTACCAGGTCTTCATAAGGGCGGGTATCGACAGGTAAATCAGTATGTGAGTCTGCATGCACGGCACCATGACCAGGAAAATGTTTGCCGGTTGCTGCCATGCCGGCCTTGCGCATACCGATCATATAGGCATGGGCAAGATCAGATACTGTCTCCGCTGACCGGTCAAATGCCCTGTCCCCGATCACTGTGCTAATGCCATAATCCAGGTCCAGCACCGGTGCAAAGCTGATGTCGATACCCATTGACAATAATTCCGATGCCATCAGCCAGCCTGTTGTCTCGGCCAGATGGCGCGCATGACGTGGATTTTTCTGATGGATTTCGCCCAGACGGCGAACAGCAGGCAAACGGGTAAATCCATCACGAAACCGCTGGACGCGGCCCCCTTCCTGATCGACTGCCACCAGTAAACGTGGGCTTCTGAGCAGATGTATCTCCTGCACCAGCCCTTGTAGTTGTTCAATCGATTCAAAATTACGACTAAACAGGATTACACCCCCTACCAGGGGATGCGACAACATCTCGCGTTCTTCAGGCAGAAGGGCCGCCCCTTGCAGATCCACCATGACGGGTCCCAGCGACATCAGTTTGCCTTGTTTCCATCAAACCGGGTTTTAACATCCATCCAGTCGCGCAAGCGGTCGCCGGCGAGGTTAACTGAAAGTACGACTGACATCAGAACCACCCCCGGAATTAAAACCAGATGGGGAGCAATCAGCATGTAGCGTGTACCATCCCTGATCATGCTTCCCCATGAAGCATCCGGTGCCTGCACACCCAGACCCAGAAATGACAACCCTGCTTCGGCTATAATCACGGAGGCAACACCGAACGTCGCCTCTACCATAATCGGTGTACTGATCAGCGGAATGAGGTGCCTGACGATAATCATACGGCGCCGTGTTCCCATTGCCTCTGCGGCCAGCACATGTTCACGATGCTTGATAGACAACGTTTGCGCACGAGCCAGCCGGGCAAACCCCACCCAGCCGACAATAGAAAGCGCAATCACGACATTATCGACACCCGAGCCCATTATTCCAGCCAGCGCAATGGCCAGCAAGATGCCTGGAAAGGCCAGAAAGATATCAATAATCCGGACAATCACCGTATCAACAAAACCGCCCAGGTAACCGCTGATGGTTCCTATTATTGTGCCGACAGAAACAGATATGGTGATCACTGTTAATGAAACAACACAGGATGTATAGGACCCCGATAACAATCGGTTAAATACAGACCTGCCCAGATCATCATAGCCGAACCAGCTTTGCCAGCTCGGTCCATTCAGTATGTGTTTCACTTCTATCCCGGTGCTGTCGATTGAAATAATCTGCCCGAAAACCGACAGCGCCACCCAGGCGACCAGCACCCACACCGACCAGCCAAAATGCTTCACAGCGTTCCTCCCAGACGGATGCGTGGATCTATCCACCCGTAGACCAGATCGGTCACCATGTTTACCACAACATAGGTTAAACTGATCAATAACACACAGGCCTGCAGAACAGGATAATCCCGGGTATTAATGGCATCAATGGTCAGTTTGCCTATTCCTGGCCAGGCAAATACTGTTTCGGTAATAACGGCTCCACCCAGCAAGACTCCCAGTTGCAAACCCAGCAAGGTAATAATCGGCAACATGGCATTTCGTAATGCATGATGGGTGACCACTTGCAGCCAGCTGCAGCCCTTCGCCCTGGCTGTTCTTATGTAGTCTTCATGCAGAACTTCAAGCAAGGTACTGCGGATCATACGCGACAGTACTGCGGCCAATGCCGTCCCCAGTGTGATGGCAGGCAACACCAGTGATCCGAACCCGTCACGGCCGCTGACCGGAAACCAGCCTGCCCCTATTGAGAATACAAGAATTAATACCGGGCCCAGCAAAAAATTGGGTATGGACACCCCCAACATGGAAAGCCCCATGGCCATTTTGTCAACTGCCTCCCCTTTTTTAAGGGCCGCAACAATTCCCAGTGGAAATGCAATCATTATTGATATCAGCAAGGATGCCAGTGCCAGTTCAATTGTTGCCGGTAATCGATCGACCAGTAAATCCAGGACAGGAATCCGGTTATGAATCGACATGCCCAGATCACCTTGTAGAAGATTGCTGAAATAGGAAAGCAACTGGCTGGCCAACGGCAAATTCAGCCCGAGGGCTTCACGAAGTGCTTCCCTGTCTGCCGGTAACGCATTGTCACCCAGCATGATATCAACAGGGTCACCCGGGACAAAATGGATAAGGAAAAAAACCATGACCACGACACCCAGGACAACAATGCAGGTACTGAACAGCCTTGCTAACAATAACTTCAGCATTACGGTTTCTGTTTCCTCACATCAAGCAAGCCATCATAATTCCCGTCAGGCATGAGTCTGTAATCCTCGATACTTTTTGCTGTAATCAGCACTTGTCCTTCATACCATAGCGGAATATAGGGCAGTTCATCCAGCACAATTTTCTGTATTTCCTGATACAGGATTGAACTTTGCCGATCATTCTCTGCCTGATCCGCTTCCTCAATCAGCCGGTCAACAACCAGGCTGTTGTAGGCACCTCGATTGGCCCCCCTGGGCGGTATAGACTGACTGTGAAAAACGTATCTGAAAATATCCGGATTTTTTATCCCGACCCAGCTCAATGAATATAACTGGAAGCGCCCTTCCTTGATATCACCGTAAACTGTTGCCCAGTCAAAGCTCCGCAGCCTGACCTCAATGCCAACCTCCTTCAGTTGCTTTTGTATGATGGTGGCAATGCGTATACGCAATGGATCACTGGATGTCTTGTATTCCAGAATCAACGGATTTTCCTTGTTATACCCCGCGCGTTCAAGCAGGCTGCGCGCTGTCCCGGGCTTATAGGAATATGGTGTACCGCCTTTATACCCCGCCCAGTGTCCCGGTGTCAGAATGGCATTTGCCACCCTGGTGTAACTACCAAGCAAATATTTGATAATGGTTTTTCTGTCTATTGCATAGGCAATGGCCTTCCTGACATTAGTATCCTGCAGTAACGGTTCCCTCATATTCAAACCAAGGTAGGTAAAATTACTGCCCGGCCGGCCACTGATCCTGAATTTGTTCTTTTTTTTCAGATAGCTTACCAATTCAACCGGCAAATCATTCTGTAATAAATCTATCTCGCCCCTGAGTAACTTCAGGACACGTACAGTTGCATCCTTCACCGGGATAAACTCAACCCGTTGTTTGTCTGATCGCCTTTCTATAACGAGGTTACCGCTGCCCGGCCAGTCAACAAAACGAAACGGGCCACTACCCAGTGATTGTCGATCCAGGCTGATATTGTTATCAATGACTTCTTTCGGGAGAATGCCGATTGTCAGGTAACCCGGGAATAGTGAGTCTGTTCTGCTGAGAAAAAAATCGATCTCATCGTCACTAATGACTTCCATCCTTTTAATGGAGGCCAGTGATCCACGATGAGGTGATGCATTCTTCCTGTCCATAACGTATTGATACGTTGCCATCACATCTCTTGCCGTCAGTCGGCTGCCGTTATCAAACAAGCGCCCGCTCTTCTTGAGATGAAACCGATAGTGTGTATCAGACAATCTGACCATGGTTGCCATGGATGGCACCGGTCTTAGACGGTCATCAAAATCCACCAGTCGCTGGTATAACAGGCGATTGATTCTGGACGATGTGGCATCGGTAGCAAAACGGGGATCCAGGCTGATCGGGGCATTGGCAAGCCCGAAACGTATCGAGGTACTTTCAGGGTGACTGCAAGCCGAAACTGCAATCAGAATGGACAGAACAAACAGGGTGCGCATCAGGATTGCCAGTCCTTGTAGGGATATTTCACCAGGCAGACATTGTAATAGCGTTTTTCTTGTGTGACCTCCTGCCCTGCCCACGGAGGCAGGTCAAAAGGCTCATCGACGCTGTTCAGCTCAATTTCCGCCACCACCAGGCCTTCATTGTCACCCTCAAAGACATCGATCTCCCACAACTTGCCGTGATAGTTGACGTGGAAACGCGTTTTGTCGATAACAGGCTTGAGGCAGATCCGTGCCAGCATTGACTCGGCATCTGACATGGGAACCGGATATTCGTACTCCTGGCGGGTCATATCCAGCGTCGCACTCTTTATATTTATGTTGGCATGATCCCCCTCGATACGAACACGCACCGATGCCGGCCCGGTCTCGGTCATATAACCCTGGCAGATCCGGGTTCCGCTGTCGGCATCCCTGCGCCAGCCATTATTCGCCAACAGGAATTTCCGTTCTATTTCAATCGCCATTGTGCCTGATATTTTATCTGTTATTACAAATACTTACCACATATTTTCTAATCAAGGTAAATTATCCGTCTAAAAACAAGGTAATATTAAGCAACAGGGTATATTCAAAACCCGTACTTTTTATTAGAATGAAAGTACGTCTTCTGAAATAAATGTGTCTTCAGTCAAATGTACAGCAATAATATCAAACGTTTTTGTTATATCCTGACGGTTTCCCTGATGGTATTCCTGACGGCCTGTAGCACACCTTCGGATAAAGTCTTCAAACAAAATGCACAGGTCATTGCCGACCAGATCCTCGACAAGATGGCCGAAAAGAAATTTATTGAAGTCCTGCCTTTCTATGACCAACGTTTCTATGAGCGTATTACCCCGGAACGCTGGCTGGAATCCCTCGAAAAACTGGACAAGGAACTGGGTGATTATCAATCACGAAAGCTGGTCGCCTCCAATGTCGTACACGGTTACAGCACCCGAAGTCGGGCAACAACGGTACTGGTCTACCGGGTCATTTATACAAAAAAATATGCAATACATAAATTCACTTTCACGTCTGATGAATCGGCCGACAATATAATCCTGGTTGGCCACTATATCGATTTTCCCGAAGACAAACCCGGGGAAAAATAAAATATCAGTGTTCCATGAACGTGGTTCCTTGTTTGACACCCCGGGTATTTAAATGTGAGAAATGCGGGCTAACCAAATAAAGACCGTCTGCCGCACGGATGCGGCTGCCGAACCACCTTGGACAGCATGTTTTGCGTATCTTGATCCGGCTTGCCGGTTTCATGTCCGGATTGCGGGTTTGCTCAAAACGTACTTGCCGATTACGTTTCAACTACATTCATTACAAGTTAACGCGGCAACCTGAACTTATTTTACAAATAATGCCATCGATTCGATATGTGCGGTATGTGGAAACATATCCATGACACCAACCGACTCCAGACGATAGCCATAGCGGTTCACCAGCTCACCTGCATCCCTTGCCAGGGTTGCAGGATTACAGGATACATAAACAATTCGTTCAGGGCCCATACCGGCAACATGCCCCATCATTTCAAGTGCCCCGGGACGGGCTGGATCCAGTAATATTTTTGAATATTTCTTTTTGAACCAGGAAGCATTCCCGGGCTCAACTGACAGGTCATGCACAAAAAATTCGGCATTGGATACGTTATTCAATTCTGCATTTTCCCGGGCACGATCAATCAGCCCGGCATCACCTTCCACTCCGACTACCGAAGTTGCATTTCTGGCGACAGGCAGTGTGAAATTTCCCAGCCCGCAAAATAAATCCAGCACATCATCCTCTTTAGACACAGCCAGTAAATCCAGAGCCTGCCTGATCATTTGATTGTTGATTGAAGTATTAATCTGGGTAAAATCCATCGGTCGAAACTGAATGTTTATATCATAATCAACGAGTGTATAGGAAAGTGTTGATTTGGCTGGATACAATAATGTCACACTCTCAGGCCCCGCGGGTTGAAGATACACATGAAAATCTTCGTCTTTCGCTAACCGTATCAGGCGATCGCAGTCATCTCTGGATAATTCGACCAGATTACGAAAAATTAATGCAACTGCATCCTCCGTTGTTGCCACTTCAATCTGGGCAATTTTTTCACGGCTATCAAGATCACCAATGCACGTTGCCAGTACATCCAGTTTATGTCCTACCCTTGCATCAAGTATTTCACACCGATCCATATCAGCAAGAAAAGGGCTATGCTTTTCACGAAACCCTACCAGTACCCGGCCCTTTTTATTGACGAACTTAACACCCAGCCGGGCCTTGGTCCGATAACCCCAGTGATCGGCCACCAGCGGTGGTAATACCTTCCCGGGTTTTACATGCCCTGTTCTGGACAGATGGTTTAACATGATATCCTGTTTGATATAAATCTGCTTTTCGGTGGCCACATGTTGCATGCTGCATCCACCACAAAGCGAGAAGAAATCACAGCCCGGCTCGACCCGGTCATCGGAGGCCCGAAGCACTTCAACAACCTTCCCTTCGTCATGGTTACGATGAGTTTTGACATACTGAAAACGCACCTGTTCACCAGGTAGTGCACCATTGATAAAGACAACCTTGTCATCAACATGAGCAATACCCCGGCCATCATGCGACAGTGACTCAATATTTACAGTGACAGGGGCAGCAGACAGTTTTGCTGATTTACGCCGTCTTCTTGACATGTTTTATCCGCAGGCAGGCTTTTTTTATGGTTTCTGCCAGACAGACAGAAACCCGTTCAGGTGTTCCTTGTTCTCACCAACCAGTGTATTCCGAAGATTTTCGCAATCCCTGTTGTAGGCTTGCTCGGTGAGGTTGCCTCGCATCAGTTCAAAACGCAGGTAAACAAGATAGGTATTGAGGACATCGGTTTCACAATAATTTCGTATGCCTTCGATATCGCCCGCCTGATAGTTTTCCCAGACCCTGGCACCACTCATGCCCATCTTCCCGGGAAAACCAAGCATGGTTGCTATCTGATCCAGCGGTGCATTGGCCCTGGGCTGATACGCTGCAAGCACATCCATCAGATCTGTATGCCTGGCATGGTAGCGGCTGATATAGTTGTTCCATTTAAAGTCCCTGTCATTATCGCCAGTATCCCAGTATCGCTGCGCGATCACACCATGCAATAAAGCCCGATAATGCAGAACCGGAAGATCGAAACCACTGCCATTCCACGAAACCAGTGTCGGAACAAATTTATCAACACCGTCAAAAAATCGCTGTATCAGTTCCTTCTCGGAGGACTCTTTTTCACCCAGTGACCACACCTTGACCTTGTCACTGGTTTTTAATACAGCAGATATTGCCACGATCCGGTGTAGGTAATGCCGAAGAAATTCAGAACCACCGGTTTCCTGTCTTCGCCGTTGTAACATTATATTGGCCACATCATGGTCATCCAGATTTTTCAGATCCAGTAACCGCCGGCCTGACTCGACATCGGGTATGGTTTCTATATCAAATACAAAAGTATTCATATCATTAATTTTTAATATTCATAATCACTACTGTCCCGTTAACCTATAACAAATATAGTTGAAACGTAAACTGCAAGTCGGTTTTGAGCTAAACAGGGCATTGCGGACATGAAACCGGCATAGCCAAATCAAGACACGCAAAAGATGCCATCCCTGGCCGCTCGGCTGCCGCATCCCTGCGGCAGACGGTCTTTATCTGGCTATGCCGGTTTCATGCCCTCACATTGATGCTCGCTTCAAAAGTTAACGGGACAGCAGTAATTCATAATCTACTTGCTGTATTCACAATATTACTTTACTCCGGGAAAATACCCGTTGAAAGATAACGATCGCCCCTGTCACATATTATGCTGACAATAACCGCATTCTCCAGTTCATGAGACAGCTTCAATGAAGCGGCAACTGCACCTCCTGATGATATACCGGCAAATATACCTTCCCTTGCTGCCAGTGCCAGCGTTGTTTCCTCGGCCTCTTGCCGGGTCACATCAACAATCCTGTCAACCCGGGATGCGTCATAAATAGCCGGCAGGTATTCTTCTGGCCAGCGCCTGATCCCCGGGATAGCCGATCCCTCTGAAGGCTGCACACCGATAATCTGGATAGATTTATTTTTTTCCTTCAGATAACGGGAGTTCCCCATAATGGTGCCCGTTGTTCCCATCGCACTGACAAAGTGTGTAACCGTACCATCTGTATCATGCCAGATCTCGGGCCCGGTTCCTTCATAGTGGGCCAATGGGTTATCCTGATTCGAAAACTGGTCGAGTACGGTACCTGCACCTGATTTTTCCAGTTCACGTGCCTTGTCAATTGCCGCCTCCATACTGCCGTCTTTTGGGGTCAGTAATAATTCGGCACCGAATGCCTTCATCATCGCCCTCCTCTCAAGGCTCATATGTTCCGGCATAACCAGGATCATTTTATAGCCTTTTATGGCTGCGGCCATCGCCAACGCTATGCCAGTATTGCCACTGGTTGCCTCAATCAGGGTATCACCCGGCTTGATGCGACCCCGCTCCTCTGCGTGCCGAATCATACTGACCGCTGGCCGGTCTTTTACCGACCCCGCAGGGTTATTACCCTCCAGCTTTACCAGCACTGTATTGCTGGTGTTACCCGGAAGGCGCTGGAGACGGACCAGTGGTGTACCGCCAACAAAGTCTTCGATTGTATGAAACACGTTAATTTTCCTTGAATTTTCAGATAAAATGCTGAACCAGCAGGCTTACCTGTACAATATTGGGAAGTTATTATTATTCAGTATGTTACTATATATCGCATCTGACGAAAACAGTCATTTATTCGGACAACCAACGTAGAACAGATTAACCATGATATGGGGATTTCGTAGCAAGGTAATACTGGCCTCTATAATACCTGCCCTGCTGGTAGCAGTTATCGTTTCATTCACCCTGGTCAGTAGCCAACTCAGGGAACTCGAAAATACATTTCTTTTTCGCAGTCAGGGAATGTCTGATCAGATTGCAGCCGATCTGGGCAACTTCATTTCACTCGATGATATCACGGCAATAAAAAACTCTCTACGCGCCTATCTTAACGATAACAACCTGTCTGCCATACGGGTCAATGACAGCAATAATCAGACTATCCTGAAATTTGGCTCCGTAAACAATCTGGACAAGCAGCATTATTACAGTACGTCTTCAATAATCAAGGGGGCAGTCATAAATGATGATATCTATGACGTCACTGGCAAACAGACTATCCGTAATCGCCGCCATAAAATACTGGGTAATTTAACAACCTATTTTTCATACGCCAGCCTTGAAAGCAGGAAAAACGACGTTATCACAAAAGCCATGGCTATATCCGCAATGAGTCTTTTCTTCAGTTTACTGATATCACTTGCATTTCAAAACTCGATCATTCTTTCTTTTGGAAAACTGAAAAATGCCATTCATCGTATCAGTCAGGGTAAATTTGACACGCGAATTGAAGACACATCAAAAGACGAGATCGGGTTACTTGAAAATGATATCAACTCAATGACTTCTGTATTAATGGAAATTCAGGAAGACATGCATGAGAAAATTGAATCCAGCTCCAATCAATTACAAAAATCATTAGAAGAAATAGAGAGCAAGAACCGGGAACTCAATATTGCCACAGAAAAAACCATGGATGCCTTACGTATTAAAACCGACTTCATGGCGAATATGAGCCATGAAATCAGAACCCCCATGAATGGAATTATCGGCTTTGCCAATCTGCTCCTCAGAAGCAACCTCACAAAAGAACAAGTTGAACATACCCAAACAATAAAAACATCCACTACAAACTTGCTGGCAATTATCAATGATATCCTGGACTTTTCCAAACTGGAAACAGGTAGATTCCTGATTGAGCCAGCAGACATAAACCTGCGGGAAGTAATTGAGGATGTTATTAGTTATATGGCAACATCCGCACACGAAAAAGGACTTGAATTTATTCTGATGTTTTATTCTGATGTTCCGGAAAATATTATTGCAGACCCGATGAGAATACGTCAGGTAGCTTCGAACATTATAGCCAATGCTATAAAATTCACAAAGCAGGGGCAGGTTATTGTGAGGGTAATGCTGGAGGACGAAGACGGAGAATCCTGCGATATTAAAATTAGTGTTCAGGATACGGGAATAGGCCTAAGCCTGAAAGACCAGAGAAAGCTGTTTGCCGCATTTAGCCAGGCAGACACTACAACAACAAGAGAATTTGGAGGTGCCGGGATAGGTCTTGTTATCAGCAAAAAAATAGCTGATCAGATGAAGGGTTCCATTGGCATGGAAAGCAAGCTGGCAATTGGCTCTACGTTCTGGCTACAGTTTCCCTGCCAGATCCAGAAAGAGCGGGGTATCGTACAAAGACAGGATGCACTTTCCGGAACACGTTGCCTGCTTTATGACTCTAATGAATATTCACGAAATTCAAAACTACATCATCTAGGTAGCTGGAATATTGATGTCACTGAAACAAACAACCCGGAGCATGTTGCGCTTATAGCCAATGAGGCCCGCAATAATCGTGTGCCCTTTCAATTTATTATTCTCGGCCTGAATAATCTGGAACTGAAAAACAAATCACTTGCCGGTATTCTGGCTAATGTTATAGATGAGCATCATTATGCATTTGTCACGCTGATTAACTCAACGGAACAGGCCAACTATGATGCCTGCCACCAAATGGGGGCAGATGTTTGCCTGCCCAAGAGTGTGCGTAAAAAAGATTTTTACTGGGGACTATGTAGCCTCCTTCCGAACCATTTCAACCTTGCAGTAAAAATCAATACCGAGAAGCGGGAAATCCCTACTATTCCCTACGATTTGTCAGCACTCAACATACTTGTTGTTGATGATAACCGTATAAACAGAAAACTGATCACGACTCTGCTCGAGCAAAGCTACGCCTACGTTTTTGAAGCCACAACGGGACAGGACGCTGTTGACCAGGCCCTGATAAATAATTTCGATCTGATCTTTATGGATATTCATATGCCTGTAATGAATGGAATCGATGCCAGTAATATTATCAAGTCATCCGGCGAGGTCGGTAAGAACACACCGATTATTGCATTAACAGCCAATGCTGTGTACGGTGAAAGAGAAAGACTGATTCAGGCCGGACTGGATAGCTGCCTTATCAAACCAATACATGAACAGGATTTATGGAGTGTTATTGTAAAATGGGTCGCTCCTGAAAAAATCAAACCAATGCAGGCGCATATGGCCAAGCCTGATAAAAATCAGAAATCAGCCAATCGTGATAATAGCTATACCCGCCATGTACTAAAAGGTATTGATAACAGGAAAGCTATTGATTTTGCTGGTGGCAACAGGCAACTCGCTGATGAATTGTACACTATGTTTATAGACGACCTCCCTAATATGAAAAACAAGCTGGTGAATGCATATAAATTAAATGATCTGTCTCAACTTGAAGAAGAGACACATAAAATACATGGTGCGGCATCATGCTGCGCTGTTTTCCAGATTAAAAACGCTGCTGACAAACTTGAAAAAATAACCATTCGTGGCAAAACAGATCAAATACCCGTTCAATACGAACAGTTATTGAATACCATTGATGAACTACTTGAGAACAGGACTGCCTGAATTTTACAAGCAGATCTGGTTTAATACAGTATATATTTACTTTTACTGCTGTCCCGTTAACTTTATAAAACGCATCACTGTTGTCTTGTTAACCCATGACGAATGTAGCTGAAATGTAAGCGGCAAGTGTGTTTGTGCCAACCCGCAATCCGGACATGAAACCGGCAAGCCGGATCAAGACACGCAAAACATGCCATCCATGGCGGCTCGGCTGCCGCGTCCATGCGGCAGACGGCCTTGATCGGGCTTGCCGATTCCATGTCCTCACATTGATATGCGCTTCATAAAGTTAACAGGACAACCGTAATTTACTTTAAAAGATAAAAAACAGGAACCAGTGAGCCTCTGATTGATTCTGGACGAAGCAGATTGTACTCGGAAAATACAGATTCAAGGCGTCGAATCGTATGTAATAGCAAACTATTGCGAAGATTCGCAACACAGAAGCTGGATTTTCCGAGTGCAAGATGTGAGTTCAAGAATTGATCAGAGGTTCCCTAAACATCCCTCCCTGAAAGAATTATTCTCTGTCAGGTCAGTGTAAATTATCCAGGCGAACGACCTTCCATCATCAGGCTTTTCATTTCACGAACGGCCTGTTCAAATCCGGTAAACAACGCGCGCGCTACAATAGCATGGCCAATATTCAGCTCTGCTATCTCATTTATTGCCGCTATTTCCCTGACATTATGATAATGCAATCCATGGCCTGCATTAACCTGTAACCCTGCATCAATACCGGCCTGTACTGCATTAACGATTTTTACATATTCATTTTTAGCCTGCCGGGATCCGCTTGCATTTGCAAAATGCCCTGTATGAATTTCAACAACAGATGCGCCTGCATTTGAGGCTGCCTCGATTTGATTCTGATCGGCATCGATGAACAGGGAAACCCTGATACCTGCATTTGACAATCGATCACAGGCATCACGAATAACATTGAAATTGGCCATAACATCAAGGCCTCCTTCAGTCGTCAATTCTTCTCTCTTTTCCGGTACCAGGCAACAATCTTCCGGTATTATTTTTTCGGCAATACCAAGCATTTCCTCTGTAACAGCCATCTCCAGATTCATCCTGGTTTGAATAGTCCTTTTCAGGATATTCACGTCGGCATCCTGGATATGTCTGCGATCCTCACGCAGATGTATGGTGATGGCATCAGCACCTGCCTGTTCAGCAAGATGGGCAGCATGCATCGGATCAGGGTATCGCGTTCCCCTAGCCTGTCTCATCGAGGCTACATGATCAATATTCACACCCAGCAATATTTTATTTGTCATATTCACAGTTACCTGCTGATTTACATTAATAGTACACTACTGTCCGGCCAACCTGTAACGAATATAGTCAAGACTTGCCAAGAAGTGCTAAATTGAGCAATACGGATACGCGTTTCATACAATTAACGGAACAGCCATGTTAATAGTACTTGAATAATTCCCTTGTCTTCAATGGTCTGTCGCCGATGTACCTGGCAATAATAAATCTCATCAAGGCCTTGCTTTCTTTTAACACTTGACGGTCATCAAACTGTCCACGGTATAATGATAGAAGTGTTTTGCCGGATACCATCATGTTGCCATACCCTTCACCCTTCGATCTGACCGGTCCTGTTTCAAAAAGATAATCATATTCCACTTCAGGGTCAATCTCTTCCCCGTCATCTGAAGTATTCAGCTGCAGGCCGTAGCCCATCATTTCCAGTATATTACGTTCAAATTTTCTGAGTATGGCTTCAAGATTATCAAATCGGGACAGGGATATGATCGTATCTTCATAAAGTTCAAATAATTCGGGATGCGGATCCAGAGGTTGCAGAAGTCGAGTCATTAACTCATTGATGTAAAAACCACTCATCAAGGACCACCCCTCCAAAAGCACCGGACATCCCAGCTCTTCGGCAAAATCGAGTGTCTTGAGTTCTCCTTTTCCTCGCCAGGATATGGTCTGCTTTCTGAATGGCTGTAAAAATAACTTCCTTGATTTCGTGTTTGACTTGTAACCTTTAGCCAGTAACGTTATTCGACCAGCATCATGGGTGAGATAGTCAATCAGCCCGCTACTTTCCCGATAGCTTCTTACATGGAGGATATAGGCTGCCTGTGTTGACTCGTTCATTTCCTGTCAGATTGAAACATCATCATAGCCCATACGTTTCAGTAAATTTTCACTATCGGACCAGCCTTCCTTGACCTTGACCCAAAGTTGCAGATGAACCTTGTGACCAAATGCATGTTGCATATCTTTTCTTGCAGCCTTGCCCACATCTTTTAAAACACTGCCCGATTTACCGATAACTATTTTCTTTTGACTTTCACGTTCAACCCAGATTATCGAATCTATATATAAAATATTCTTCTCTAGAGAAAATCGCTCAATTTCTGCCGTCAATGAATAGGGTAACTCCTGCTGAAGCCTTCGCATGAGCTTCTCCCGGACAATCTCTGATGCCATAAACCGCTCTGATTTATCGGTCACCTGTTCTACCGGAAATAATGGGTTGCCTTCCGGTATACAATTCACTACCAGTTCTTCGAGGATATTCAGGTTGTCATTCTTAAACGCAGAAACAGGAACGATATCTGAAAACTTCATTTTATCTCCCAATTCAGAGATGACCGGCAATATTTTTTCTTTTTGTTTGATAAGGTCAATCTTGTTTATGACCAGTATAACCGGCACTCTGTCATGCCGAAGTTTTTTCAGCACATTTTCGTCTTCTTCAGTCCATCTATTGGTATCGACTACAAACAGGATCAGATCTACATCGCTCAGCACAGTACTGGCTGCCTTGTTCATGTAACGATTCATGGCAGATTTACCCCCCAGGTGCATACCTGGCGTATCGACATATATAATCTGATAATTCTCTGTTGATTTTATTCCCAATATTCTATGCCGTGTTGTCTGAGGTTTTTTAGATGTAATACTGATTTTTTGCCCAAGCATCCTGTTCATCAAGGTTGACTTGCCAACATTAGGCCTGCCAACAATAGCGACGAAACCACATTTTTCAATTGATTCATTCATCTTTTATTTTTTCAAGAATTCTGGATGCTGCATGCTGTTCTGCCCTGCGCCTGCTCGAACCTGTGCCGGTAATGACCATATCCAGTCCAGTTGCTGCGCACTCAACAATAAAAGTCTGATCGTGGGGGTTGCCGGTCAGCTCTACAACACGATATTTTGGTAAGGGCAACTGCCTTGATTGAAGGTATTCCTGTATCTGTGTTTTATTATCCTTGAAGGATGTACTGCTTGACAGATTAATCAGTTCGTCTTCATACAAGGCCAGAATGACTTTCCTGCATCGCTCAAAATCAGAATCAAGATAAACCGCACCCATTACTGCCTCAAGTGTATCCGCAAGGATTGATGACCTGCGAAACCCTCCGCTTTTCAGTTCACCTGTCCCCAATACCATGTAATCACCAAGATTAATCTTTCTTGCCAGTTCAGCCAGCTTTTCACCCTTAACCAGGCTGGATCGCAGTCTGCTAAGTTCACCTTCCTGCGCATTTTCAAACTCATTGAAAAGATAACCGGTAATAACCAGGCTTAATATACTGTCACCAAGAAACTCCAGTCGTTCATTATTTTTTTTCCTGGCACTGCGATGAGTTAATGCCTGATCCAGGAATTCCTGCCTGGTAAATTTATAATTTATCCGCCTGGAAAGATCGGCCGGGTCTTTTCTCAACGTTCTACAATCCTGACTTTTTCCCTGAACACACCAATAATATCATATGGTTTGATAAACTGTATCCTGTGCTCGTATCCTATAGTTACTGTCACTACTCCTTTTTCCTTGGAATAACCTATATCTTCAGCCTTGACGCTATCGATGTCTTCGATACTAAACTGATTAAAAAGGTGTTTCACTATTTCTTTTTTCGTCATATTTGTAATATGAGGAACCTCGTTCAGTCGCTCAAGGGCAGAACGAACCTTGTAGGCCTCGATCTGGATCGGGACAATCTTGAGGCCCAGGTAGGCAAAAAAACCTATTATTAACACTACCGTGACCCAACCAATACCAGTCATGCCCGTCTGTTTATTAATTCTCATATCAAACTCCACGCCTGTTATTTAATCCTGTTTCCAATACGTGATGTGTCCAGCCCGTTGCCATTGCTGTCCCAGTGCATCCAGATCATAAATGCCTTTCCTACAAGATTCTCATCTGGCACTGAACACCAGAACCGGCTGTCATTACTGTAATCCCTGTTATCACCCATCACAAAATAATGCCCCTCCGGGACTATAAAAAGATTGCCTTCTTTCATACAGGGGTAGGCATACTCCAGTTGGTCGGGTTTGACCAGTATCTTGTGCTTTACAGTACCCAGGTCTTCAATGCGAACCTGTGTGCCTGTATAGCCTATTCCCGAGCCACTTCCCACATATATGCCTGCGGGCTTGTATGACATCTTCTCTCCATTTATATAGAGCATTTTATTAATGTATTCAATACGATCGCCCGGAACACCGATTAGCCTTTTTATATAGTCAGTAGTCGGATCAGCCGGATACCTGAAAACAACAACATCGCCCCGCTGCGGATTATTGATATCAATAATTTTTTTGTTAATAACCGGCAGCCGTATACCATAAGTGTATTTGTTAACCAGTATAAAATCACCTGCCAGCAATGTTGGCATCATTGAGCCTGATGGTATGCGAAATGGCTCAAACAGGAATGATCTTAGTAAAAGAACAATCAGTATTATTGGAAAAAATGAACGTGCATACTCAACAACAACAGGTTCATGTTCCTCTTTTCGCCTGGGCTTCCATATCAATCTGTCAGCCAGCCAGATCAACCCCGTAACCAGGGTCGCCAGAAATAATATTGTCGGAAAATCAAAATTCATATTGCACCTTGGGTTTACTTGTCACCTATTTTTAAAACTGCCAGAAAGGCTTCCTGGGGTATTTCTACCCTGCCTACCTGCTTCATTCTTTTCTTTCCTGCCTTTTGCTTTTCGAGCAATTTCCTTTTTCTGCTAATATCTCCACCATAACATTTCGCAGTTACATTTTTTCGCAATGCCTTTACGGTTGTTCTGGCAATGATCTGTGATCCGATCGCGGACTGAATTGCAACATCAAACATTTGCCTGGGTATTATTTCCCGCATCTTCTCTGCCAGCTCCCTGCCCCTTCTGACGCTATGATCTCTGTGTATGATTATCGACAGGGCATCTACACGTTCACCGTTTATCAGCACATCCAGTTTAACCAGAGGTGCTTGCTGAAATCTCAGAAAATGGTAGTCAAAAGAGGCATATCCCCTGCTTACTGACTTTAAACGATCAAAAAAATCCAGCACAACCTCGCTCATCGGCATCTCGTATTCTATCAATACCTGTTTACCAAGGTATTGCATGTTTTTCTGCACCCCTCGCTTTTCTATACACAAGGTAATGACTGCACCGACGTAATCCTGCGGTACCAGGATATTGGCCTGTATAACAGGTTCACGAATTTCACTTATTTGATTGATGGCAGGCAAACTTGACGGATTTTCGATAGTCAGGATCTCATTTTTCGACGTCAGAATTTCATAGATTACAGTCGGGGCGGTTGTAATCAGGTCAAGATTATACTCACGTTCAAGCCGTTCCTGGACAATTTCCATGTGCAACAATCCCAGAAAACCGATTCTGAAGCCAAAACCCAGGGCATCTGAAGTTTCCGGGTCATACTGCAAGGCAGAATCATTCAGCCTCAATTTCTGCAAAGCTTCCCTGAAGTCTTCGTAATCATCCGAGCTGACCGGAAAGAGTCCTGCAAAAACCCTTGGCTGCAATTTCTTGAACCCGGCTAATGCCTTATCAGCTGGATTACTGGAAAGTGTCAATGTATCCCCGACAGGGGCACCATCCACATCCTTGATACCCGCGATAAGAAAGCCGACATCACCTGCCGATAAGCCGTCACTATTGGTTCGTTTTGGTGTGAATACACCTACATGGTCTACCTGGTATACGCCCCCTGTCGACATTACCTTGATCTTTTCCCCGGACTTGACTTGACCATTAATAATTCGTACAAGCGAAATTACGCCAACAAAATTGTCAAACCATGAATCGATTATCAGCGCCTGAAGCGGTTTTTCAATATCACCTTGCGGCGGTGGAATTCTTTCAATTAATTGTTCAAGCAGATCTTCCACGCCCACGCCGCTTTTTGCACTGACCCTGATTGCATCTCCGGCCTCAATACCGATGATCTCCTCGATCTCATTGATGACTCGATCAGGTTCGGCTGCAGGTAAATCGATCTTGTTCAATACGGGAACAACTTCCAGCCCCAGGTCAATGGCCGTATAACAATTGGCCACACTTTGAGCCTCTACACCCTGAGATGCATCCACTATAAGCAGTGCACCTTCACAGGCCGCCAATGACCGTGAAACTTCATAGGAAAAATCCACATGTCCGGGCGTATCGATAAAGTTAAGCTGATAGGTAATTCCATCTTTTGCCTTGTATGCCAGGGATACGCTCTGTGCCTTGATCGTTATCCCTCGTTCCCGCTCAAGATCCATGGAGTCCAGAACCTGCTCCTGCATTTCACGATTACTCAAACCACCACAGATCTGGATAAAACGGTCTGCCAATGTGGATTTGCCGTGATCTATATGGGCAATAATGGAAAAATTTCGAGTAGTCTGCATGGTTATTTATTATGTTGTTCTTTCATTAGGTTGCGAAAACGGTTCACGTCCAGAGTAAAATGGCTGATTTCCTGATCTCCCAGCATCAGTACCGGAATTTTCGACCCGTACAATTTCTCAAGCTCGTGCTGACCACTAATATCAATTACCTCCAGATCAAATTCATAAGTGGATTTCAGTATTCCCAGATGTTCTACCATATGTTCACACAGATGGCAGTCAATCCGCCCATAAACCTTTAATATTTCTGGCATTATTTACCTGATCCGTGCACCGGTAATGTTGACAGCGCGCCAGAAACAGCGACTCTGGATAATCTTTAAACTCAGGATAATCAATAAAGTTTAACGGGGGGCATTATAGCGCGGAACAGGGTGTTCAATCCAGAAGCCTGTCGGATTAAAATGTATCCGGAATTTACTTATATGGCTTTTTTTTCAATGAGATAGTCTTAATATAACCGGCTGCATATCTACCCGGTGCCGCCCTTGTAACAGATACTTTTTAAGTAATACAAGGCTGGCAGAAAAAAATGCAATGCCTGCCAGAATACTGACAAGATCCCTGTGATCCCATGCAAGCCATTCGTTCAGCTTTGCCCCCAGAATGGCTCCCAGTATCAAGGATATCAAAGGCACTATGTAGATCAAAAAGGAACCGAGTACAAGGGCCTGCTCAGGTATACCGATGACGACCCTGTCTCCTTTTCCGGCATTGATTGAATTCTCTACCCGCAGGATATTCGGCTTCCTGCTAAACCACTTTTGCAGTGTTGCCGTTCCACAACCTGCACTGGCAGAACAATGACCGCAGGCATTACCACCTGAGGTTTCTATCCAGGCAAAGTTTTGTTCAATCCTGACAATTCGGGCTGCTTCTTCTATCATCCATCAGCGTCCTGGTGTATAGCGTACATAATCACCAATCATTTTTACTGCCGCCTTGGGCACTTCACCCACTACGGTTATATAATGGTTGGAGTTAACCGTGGTATAGGCATTGACGGCACCCATCCTCGAAAAACCCTTCATCATGGGTTTGTCTTTTTCCATTTTCTCGATATAGACAGACACCGATGAAATACCATCAGTAAACATCAGATGATCCACTGGCACTCGACTGGTTGGCAGCCCATGTGTGTTATGCATACCCATCATGTATCCATTCGGTAACCTGGTAACAGACCAGAGGCTTTTCTCCGCGTGGTTCTGTTCCTGCTTCTCCTGTTTAAACCATTTATACCCCTCCGAGCTGATGGTTGGCTCAAGCTTTTTCTGTGGGATAAAAGACATAAAACTGATCTGGGTAAACATGACCTGCTCTACAGGATTGCCTTTATCATCGACCAGATCAGACTTCAGCAACATCCCTGTCTTCTTGTCAATCCACAATTGATAACCATAACGGTAGGGATCTTTCGGGCTGATTTCAATAACAACCGCCTCTCTACCCGTCATGCGTTCTTCACCCACCATATTGAAGCGGTAATATTTTTTCAGGTCACTCGCAATCTTCTGCAAGCCCACGGGAAGGTAATTTTTCGGCCGGCTTTTTTCTACTACAACAGATTTGCTGTCTGGCAGGATGCAAACGAGACGATCGTTGTTTCTAAGGATTTCCCTGGGGGCACCGGCCAGGGACAAAAGACGTTCTTTCTCATTGCCATTATCATTGCTGTGAGTGATGGACATGGTCTCCATCTGTTTATCCTGTATATAGACAAAGATGCCTTCATAATTAAGTGACTTGATTGCATGTGACATTTTCTCAAGCCACTTTTGCGCGTCATTATCATTGGGTGCGGTCACACCCGCACCGGACAACAATAGCCCGATACAAAAGATGATTAACTGCCTTGTGTAAACCATTCTGTTACTTACCCCGACACCTCACACGAGACATAAATCAGTGTTGTGAATCATAACCCGCAATACGTGCATAGTTGATCATACCCTGCAAGCTGATATTGGATGTGTATTCACTGTGATTCATCAGATAACCATTCAATCGCATCTCTGTTTCAGGCTGCTTCATATCCCAGTGAGTACCGGATACACGTCTGATGTTGCTTACATGTTCCGTCTGCACCAGCCTTGGAACAGATGTATCCGGGTTCTGGTTTAAGGCCACATTCTGCATGCCCACCACGGCCATGGCGGCTACTGATGCTGCAATGGCCAGACCTGCAACCGGTTTCAACATTCGCACACCACGAGACTGCATACCATCACTGGCTTCAAGTTCAGGCTCATGGTCTATCTGCTGGCTGATTTTATGTGCCAGGTCCGCTGGTGCAGTGTTCACCAGATTTTGCCGCATGACTTCCCCGACCACCTGATATCTGGACCACATTGACTGCAGATCCCGATCCTGTTTTAGCCGGCGGATCAGCAGTTCATACTCCTGTTCATCCAGTTCATCATCCAGCATCGCTGATAATTGCTCTTTCAGTTTTTCACTCATTACTGCTTACCTGTATTCTGATACCAATGTAATTAAATTATTCCTGTTCTGGTTTAACCAAACCATCAACTATTTCAGTAATGGTTTCAGCTTTTCATCGATAGCTTCACGGGCCCTGAATATCCTCGAACGTACCGTCCCGACCGGACATTCCATGGTGCTGGCAATGTCTTCATAACTCAGGCCCTCAATTTCACGCAGAATTATTGCGGTTTGTAAATCTTCCGGTAATTCCTCTATGGCCCTGTTGACAGTAGCCTGAATTTCTTCTGTCAATGCCATGCGCTCCGGTGTTGCATTTTCACGTAAGGATCCTGATTCCATAAACTGTTCTGCCTCCTGGGCGTCTATATCACTACCTGGTGGCCTTCTGTTCTGGGCAACCAGATAATTCTTTGCTGTATTGATGGCTATTCGGTAAATCCACGTATAAAAGGCACTGTCTCCACGAAAATTTCCCAGGGCCCGATAGGCCTTCAGAAATGCCTCCTGAGTCACGTCCTGTGCCTCATGTGGATCATGTACAAAACGACTGACAAGACTGATAATTTTGCTCTGGTATTTCAACACCAGAATATCAAAGGCTCGCTTGTCTCCATTTTGTACCTGTTTGACCAGATCCTGATCAATAATTTTACCGGCCATCTGGGCCTTTCC
This sequence comes from Gammaproteobacteria bacterium, assembly GCA_011052215.1. Taxonomy (GTDB): domain Bacteria; phylum Pseudomonadota; class Gammaproteobacteria; order JAADHQ01; family JAADHQ01; genus JAADHQ01. The sequence goes on along the minus strand of DRJK01000167.1, from coordinate 23,910 downwards.
CCTTATTAGCACCCATCCCTGGCTGCCAGTTATGTAGACAACCCGGGATACGCTAAGTTCGACGCATATTTGAATAGCTGACCTATTTTCAACTATTTGAGTTCATTTAACAATATGTTGAATAATAGTGTTGGTATAGGGCAAACTGCTGTCTATGAGTAATTCCCGTCATTTTGATGTCATGATCATCGGTAGTGGTGCCGCCGGCTTGAGCATGGCCTTGCGACTGGACCGGGGTATCCGCATTGCAATATTGTCAAAAACCCTGATTTCGGACGGCTCCAGTCTGTATGCGCAGGGTGGAGTTGCAGCTGTTATGGATTCCGGTGATTCCTTTGACTCCCATATCGAAGACACCCTGAAGGCCGGAGCCGGGCTTTGTAATCCGGATATTGTCAGGCACACCGTTGAAAAAGGCCCGGAGGCCATCAATTGGCTGATTGATAACAACGTCCCCTTTACCCTCGTTGATGCGGCCCATCCTGATTCCGGTTATCACCTGACCCGGGAAGGTGGCCATAGCCACAGACGGGTCATCCATGCTGCGGATGCAACCGGCAAGGCCATTGAAAACACACTGGAACAACAGGTCAGGGGTCGGGACAATATCCGGATTTTTGAAAACCACATTGCGATTGACATCATCACTGCGAACAAGCTGGGGTTGAAGGATAACCACTGCTATGGTGCCTATGTACTGAATCGTAACAGCAAAAAAATAGAAGTCTTCAAGTCACCTTTTGTCGTTTTAGCCTGTGGTGGTGCGAGCAAGGTCTACCTGTACACCAGTAACCCCGACACATCAACGGGTGATGGTATTGCCATGGCCTGGCGTGCAGGCTGCCGGGTTGCCAATATGGAATTCAACCAGTTTCATCCCACTTGCCTCTATCACCCCGATGCCAAGTCTTTTCTGGTCACCGAAGCACTCAGGGGCGAAGGCGCAAGGCTGTTATTGCCTGATGGAACTCAATTCATGCAGAATTTTGATCCACGGGCAGAACTTGCATCACGTGATATTGTTGCGCATGCCATTGACCATGAAATGAAGCGCCTGGGGGCAGAATGTGTCTATCTGGACATCAGGCATAAGCCAAAGGAATTCATCCAGCATCACTTCCCTACTATCTATTCACGCTGCCTGGAATTTGGTTATGATTTAAGCCTGCAACCTGTCCCGGTCGTTCCGGCCGCACATTACACTTGTGGGGGTGTCGTGACCGATATATCGGGGAAAACAGATATAGACGGACTGTACGCCATTGGTGAAACGGCCTTTACCGGCCTGCATGGTGCCAATCGCATGGCCAGTAACTCATTGCTGGAATGCCTGGTCTTTGCTGCGAGTGCTGCTGAAGACATAAACCACAAGTATCGCCAGATTGCCACATTACCTGAACTGCCTGACTGGGATGAAAGCCGGGTCACGGACTCTGATGAAGAAGTGGTTGTATCACATAACTGGGATGAACTGCGACGTTTCATGTGGGACTATGTCGGCATCGTTCGGACCAATAAACGTCTGCAACGGGCCAAAAGCCGCATCGACTTGCTGCTGCATGAAATCAATGAATATTATGGTAACTTCCGAATTACCAATGACCTGATAGAGCTTCGCAATCTGGCCCTGGTTGCCAGCCTGATTATTCGCTCTGCACAAACACGGCAGGAAAGCCGTGGCTTGCACTACACGCTGGATTACCCTGACATGGATACAAACCACCCGCCGGTTAATACCATTTTAATACCGGGCAAAAAATAACACGGTACTGTTACTTGACTGGCAATGGCCATCGTTACCTGACAATATAAATTTACAAAATGGCTTTAGAAAAAACCTAGGAGTCTGCCTCTATACGCATGCGAACCAGCAGTTCACGGAATGTTTTGGGGTCGAGTGAATCACGCAACAGGATGGCCGTTCTGCGTCCACCTTTATTTATCAGGAAGTTAAGGACAACAAGGTACTGGTGCACATAACTGCTGGGCAACAGGCTGACTTCCAGCTCTTCACCCTGACCGTTGATGACCTTCCATTCACCGTCATTGTCCCACACCATGCTGAGTATGGCATTTGGACCACGCCCAAGGATATGGATATTGAATGTTGTATAGAAATTAGCCAATACGACAACCGATAACACTATCGACATCCAGCCAGGTATGGTCAGGTTGGTCGCAACAACCAGCGCCATGCCATGCAGGACAAATAATGCCATGGCAAAATATTGGGAACTACGCGGTTCCAGATGCAGCGGACGTCCGTATTTTTTTGATGACACTGGCAATTTCCTGATCAGCTGTAATGGATTTACCCATTAATAAATCAAACAGAACTGCGTCGGGGTAATCCAGCAAGGCACCCAGTGCCTGCCTGTCGTGCAGTTCAAGACCTTCATACTTATTTAATATGAAGTCATTTAATAATAAATCAAGCTCCAGCATACCACGCCTGCAACTCCAGAGCAGCCTGTTCCTCCGTGAATCAATACCCTTATTGTCGACCATAACAATGATTACTTTACGCCATGACAGCTGATCATATCGATCGTTTAATCATCAACTGCTTGATTTTACCTATCGCATTGGTCGGATCCAGCCCTTTAGGACAAACATCCACACAATTCATGATTGTATGACATCTGAATAACCGGTATGGACCTTCAAGGGCCTCCAGACGCTCTTCCTCTGCCTGGTCCCGACTGTCGGCCAGAAAACGCCACGCTTGTAACAAGGCCGCAGGCCCGAGAAATTTGTCCGGGTTCCACCAGAAAGACGGGCACGATGTTGAGCAACAGCCGCATAAAATACACTCATACAGGCCATCAAGTCGATCACGTTCTTCCGGCGTCTGTTTACGTTCTATCTCGGGCTCGGGATCATGAACGATCAGATAGGGCTTAACATTACGATACTGTTGATAAAACTGTGTCATATCAACTATCAGGTCACGAATAACCGGCAGGCCCGGTACAGGTCTTAATGTTACCGGTTCTTTCAGGACATCCAGTGGTGTAATGCAGGCCAGGCCGTTTCTGCCATTAATATTCATTGCATCCGAACCGCAGACACCTTCCTGGCAGGAACGACGAAAACTCAAACTTTCATCCAGCGCCTTAAGTTCATGGAGGGCATCGAGCAGCATCATATCCTCTCGAATTGTCTCCAGCTCCAACTCCTGCATATAAGGTTTTGCGTCTTTGTCAGGATCGTATCGATAAATCAAAAATCGCATAATTGGCCTCAGTAAACCCTTGGTTTTAACGGGAACGGGTCTACGGTCACCGGTTTTAACCTGACCGGTTTGTAATCCAGCCGCCCATCATGGAAATAAAGTGAATGCTTGAGCCAGCTGGCATCATCCCTCTCTGTATAATCAACCCTTGAATGCGCCCCCCTGCTCTCGGTTCGAGCAAGTGCAGAGGCAACTGTCGCAATACCGATGTCTATCAGATTCTCCAGCTCCAGGGCCTCGATACGTGCGGTATTAAATATTTTGCTTTGGTCTTTCAATCGGGCACCCTGCAGCCTTTCTTTAAGAAGCTTGACCTTTTCAAGACCCGTACTTAATACAGCCTGTTCCCTGAATACACCACAGTGTTCTTCCATCACCTTTCTCAGCTCTGTGCGTAATTCCGGCACGGACTCACCGCTGCCTGTCTTTTCCCATCTTTTCAAGCGGGCCAATGCCTTTTCTATGGCGGTTTTATCCATTTGCCTGTGGTATCTATGCTCCTGCAAATGACCAATAATATGATTGGCAGCCGCACGGCCAAACACCAGAATATCCAGCAGTGAGTTACCGCCCAGACGGTTGGCCCCATGCACCGAAACACAGGCACACTCACCGGCAGCATACAAACCAGGCACCGGTTCTTCCGGCCCTTCCATCTCGGGGACGACGACCTGGCCGCTTCGATTGGTGGGTATGCCTCCCATCGTATAATGCGCTGTGGGATAGACAGGTATCGGGCTATCCACAGGATCAACATGCGCAAATGTCATGGCAAGATCACGTATTCCCGGCAAACGTTTCTTGATAACATCTGCACCAATATGATCAACCTTCAGGTAAACAAAATCCTTGTTCGGGCCGCAACCGCGTCCTTCCCTGATCTCGACTGATATGGCGCGACTGACAATATCCCTGCTCGCCAGATCTTTTGCTCGCGGGGCATAACGTTCCATAAAACGCTCGCCATCTGCATTAACCAGATACCCCCCTTCACCCCGCACGCCTTCTGTAATCAACATGCCCTTGCCGGCTATTCCGGTCGGGTGAAACTGGAAAAATTCCATATCCTGGAGCGGCACACCTGCGCGTAATGCCATTGCCATACCATCACCGGTATTGATCAGGGCATTCGTGCAGGTACGAAATAGCTGCCCTGCACCACCGGTTGCTATCAGTGTCGTCTTCGCTTCGATCAGTAATGGCTCACCTGATTCAATATCAAGTGTCAGCGCACCCAGAATATACCCGTCCTCATCCTTGATCAGATCCAGTGCAAAATATTCATCAAAGAAGTGGGTGCGGGCACGAATATTCTGTTGATACAGCGAGTGCAGGATGGCGTGCCCGGTTCTGTCTGCTGCTGCACAGGTTCGGGACGCCTGATCTCCGCCGTAGTCCTGGCTTTGTCCACCAAAGGCACGTTGATAGATATTGCCATCATCGCGCCTGGAAAAAGGAACACCGAAATGTTCCAGCTCATACACCACTTTTGGTGCCGCACGGCACATGTACTCGATCGCATCCTGATCTCCGAGATAGTCACTTCCCTTGACCGTATCGAACATGTGAAAATGCCAGTTATCCGGTGAAACATTGGCCAGGGCGGCATTCACGCCACCCTGTGCCGCAACGGTGTGTGATCGGGTCGGAAATACCTTTGACACAACCGCAACCTTTGCATCAGCGCGGGCGAGCTGGAGTGCGGCCCGCAGTCCACCCCCTCCGGCACCAATTATCAGGGTGTCAAATTTCCTGCTTTGTATCGTCATCGCATTATTGCCATAAACAGTATCCGTGATACCCAAACCAGACAAAACAACAAACCCAGCCCTGATAACATCAAAACCAGCGCCCTGATAGCCACCGGGTGAATATAATCCATAATGACATCCTTGAGACCCACCCATGAATGTAAAAAAAGCATAAGAAAACCGATAAACAGAAACGTACTGTTTATCGGGTGTAGAATCCAGCCCTGCCATGCAGAATAGGTAAACTGTCCCATCAGCAACAGACCGGTTATAAAATAAATCAGGAACAAGCCGAGATAGAGTGCGCTAATCCTCTGCCATAACCATGAATCCAGGCCTTGCACCCTGCGGCTCATTGCAGCTTGCTCACATAAACAGCAAAAGGAATCAGGATGCCAGCGACAATGACAATGCCAGAAGTCACCCGTGCCGCACATCGTCCGGCTATCAGATCCAGGTCAACAAGAAAATAACGAATACCGGCCACAAAGTGATGTGAGATTGCCCAAAGAAGCAGGTATAAATACACACGGACGATAATATTGGATGTGATGACGATTACATCGTTAAAGCTGGTCTCATTTTGTAAAGACAAGTCAAACAAATAAATCAGAAATGGCAGAGAGAGAATAATCAGGACACCCGCTATTCGATGTAAAATAGAGGCAATGGCCATTGGAGGTAACTTTATTTTGAGCAGGTTAAGAAAAACCGGCCGTCTGCTTTTACTATACATTCACACCCTTGGAGATAGATATTCCCATTAACGTATAACTTAGTATACTGACAGATTAACGCAAGTCATTATATAAATTGCTATTATTTTTTACATTCAGATAATCCCTGCCGGAGTCGTTAATGACGGGGACAACAGCCTTCTGGACAATTTAGAGTATTTCATATGAAACAAGACTGGAACAATTTTCTTGCCCACAGTGGCGCAGAATATAAGGATGGCATTTTAATCAGTTTTGGCAACCCGGTTCGTGAACTCAAACTGGCCTCAAACGGTGACATCCTTACTGACCTTTCCTTTACCGGACTTATTGCTATCCGCGGGGATGATGCCGAGCAATTCCTTCAGGGGCAGTTTACCAATGATATTCGTGATGTTGATGACAAACATACACAACTAAGCGGATACTGCAGCCCCAAAGGGCGATTGTTGTCCAATTTTTTGATATTCAGACACCAGGACAGCTATTTCCTCCGGCTGCCAAAGGCACTTATTGAGGAGACGGTAAAAAGATTGAAAATGTTTGTTCTGATGTCAAAGGTTGTCATTGAGGATATCAGCGAAAGCCAGATTCACATCGGTTACAGCGGCCCGAATGCAGAGAAAGAGTTATCTGATCAACCGGGAGATGTCCCCACTGAACATTTTTCTTCCTGCCATGAAGATGAACTGACCATAATACGACTCCCCGGCAAAAATCCCCGCTTCGAAATACTTGGTCCGATGGAAAAGATAATCGGACTATGGAAGGCGCTCGATGTCCGCGGAACACCTGTGGGCCCTGAAGTCTGGTCATGGCTCAGTATTCAGAATGGTTTGCCACTGATTACCCCGTCCACAGTAGACGCATTTGTTCCTCAAATGATCAACATGCAACTGATTAATGGTGTCAGTTTCAAAAAAGGCTGCTACACAGGACAGGAAATCGTTGCCAGAATGCAATACCTGGGCAAATTGAAGCGGCGCATGTACCTGGCCCATGTCGATTGTATGGAACGACCCAATGAAGGTGACGCCCTGTTTTCGGCATCTTCCCGAAGTGGCCAGGGAGCCGGGAAGATTGTCAATGTTTCTGCCTCTCCCGATGGAGGATTTGATCTTTTGGCCGTTATAGAAATAAGTGCAGTCAAATCTGACACGATACATTTAACCGACCGGTCGGGACCTGAGCTGGGCTTCATGGATTTACCCTATCCATTTGAATCTGAAGAAAAGACCTGACCCGAAACCGGGATTAAAAGGTACTGCAAGTATGAATACAGAAGAACAGATACTGGAAGGCTTTCTTGGCGATCTGAACGAGAACAGACTGATACTTCCAACTTTGCCTGAAGTCGCTCTCAGGGTAAGGGATGCCGTTGAAAATGAAGGTGCAACCATAGGTGAAATTACCCGGGTAATCAGTAGCGATGCCGCGATCTCTGCACGCCTTTTACAGGTGTGCAACAGCCCGCTCTACCGGACACGCAGCCCCATTGAAGACTTGCAAACTGCAATATCAAGGCTGGGTGATACGCAGGTAAAAAATCTGGTCAGTAGTCTGGTTATGCAGCAAATGTTCCAGGCCACATCCGACGTCCTTGATAAAAAAATGCGCCGTACCTGGGAACATTCTACCACCGTTGCATCCATATCCTATGTTCTGTCAGCAGCCACAAAGCTGTCCAGTGATCAGGCCATGCTGGCAGGCCTGATACATGATATTGGAACCTTGCCCATCATTGTTCATGCAGAAGATATACCGGAGCTACGCAACGACCCCGTACTCCTTGATAAGATAATTTCAAAATTGCACCCCATTATTGGTGAGAAAATCCTCAGGGACTGGGGTTTTCCACAAGCCATGGTAGATGTGGCTGCCCAACATGAAAACCTGGTACGCGACCCGGGAACAGATGACTATGACATGGTCGATATTGTGATCGTCGCCAACCTGCACAGTCTGATCGGTGACGAGCATGATCATGATCATGCTGATCTGGACTGGAAAACTGTTCCGGCATTTAAAAGGCTGGGGATTGAGCCGGAAATCAATATCGTTGATATTGAAGAGAACAAGGAAAGTCTGGAAGAAATCCAGGCCATATTATCCTGACAATACACGCCCCTGCAGGCATCAGCATGGTATTTGTTAACCCGCATAGTTCGGGTCATTTGCTGCAGATATTGGCCCCGTTTCATGTGTGTTAAATTATATTAATATCACTGCTGTCCAGTTAACCTGTGATGAATATAGTTGAAATGTAAGCGATAAGTGTATTTCGGGCTAACCCGCACATTGTTATGTGCTTCATAAAGTTAACGGGACAGAAGTGTATTAATACTTGCTTAAATACATGCAAGCCATGATGACACCAGCTTCATATACTATACTTGTTCAAGACACGAATTCAGCAAAATACCTGTCATGAAATTACTTCGGATTAATGGTGGCAGTAAGGGTTTTCAAGCGCAATCCTTCCCGGCTGATTCAATATCCGGGATAACGGCACCAACAAACAGGGAGGCGACAACATGAAATTTCAGCCGTCATTTTCTCAAATACTACTCTGCTTCATTCTGATCGCGGGCATGCAGTCCAGTATCTTTGCAGAAAAAAAACTGGCCCCGGAAAATATACCCGGAACAACCCGCGTAAGCGCAGAGGAAGTGCTGGATCTTTTTGGTAAAATAGATGACCTGCTTATCATTGATGCAAGAATTCGCATGGACAGGAAACATGGATATATTGAAGGCTCAATCAGTCTCCCGGATGTGGAAACCAATTGCGCAACACTGAAAAAGCTCATCAAGAAAAAAGACTCCCCTGTATTGTTTTATTGCAATGGCATCAAATGTGGCCGTAGTGTCAAATCATCCCGTGTCGCCCTTAAATGTGGATACAATAATATTTACTGGTTCAGGGGTGGTTTTGAAGAATGGAAAAGCAAAAACCTGCCCTTCGTTAAAAGTTAATATTATTTATAATGCGTTCTTTTGTCCCCTCAGTCAGGTTAATCCTGAGTTCCATAATAGGACTCATGGGATTACTCGCACTGCTACTGGCCATCTCAAGTGGCTCCATCCATCAGGATCAGGTACTTGCGAATAACAAGGAAATGATGAAAGAAATGATTCGACTCAAAACCAGGGATTTACTGGATGGGTTAAAAACAAAATCACAGGATCTGGGCCTGTCGCTTCAAAATAGTGACGACTTTCGTCTGGCCCTGAAAAATCTTGATAAGGAAAAACTGGTTGAGTTACTCAATAATCAGTTTCACCAGTATTTTGTAACAGCAGGGGTCATAAAACTGGAAAAACTGGTTTTATTCAATAAAAAAATGGGCATAATCACGGAATCCACAGAAGGCAAACTATTATCAAAAAAACGTATTGACAAAATATGTCCGTCTATTACAAGGGCAGCACGTAAACGGACAGGTCGACAGCGGTTCATTATACTGGATGGCCTCTGCAAGGTTGATAACGATCCGCTGCACGCGGTTCTGGTTCCGGTTGGCGGGCTGCGGTTAAAGGGGTATCTGCTGGTGCTGACTGACCCCGCGATCAGCCTGAAACCGATAGAAATGGCGCTTGGATTGCCGCTTCAAATAAAATTACCCGATGGCAAACCTGTATTTACCTCACCAAGGTGGCCAAACAAAAATGATATCAACTATGCCTATCGGGTAGACTATAAAATCAACACTAATTCGGGCGACCCTTTACTTACCCTCACCATTGCACAGGATCTCAAAAAACTCTCCCAGAGCCTCAGGAATACCCGCTTACTGGTACTGATAATTGCCGGTAGCACAACTTTCACCATCGTATTACTTGCGCTCTACCTGATACGGAAAACAACTACCCAACCATTATATAAACTGACGAGAAAGCTGCACCAGCTACAGAATGATCAATCTATCATCGGGGAACAACTCGAAGTCAGCGGAACAAAGGAAATAAGGATACTGACACAGGGCTTTAACGAAATGTCTTCCAGGCTCAAGGAGCTATATGAAATACTGGAAAATATGGCCTACACGGATTCATTGACAAAACTACCAAACCGCAATCTCTTTCAAAATAGAATTCAGGACTTCGTTAATGTTTATAACCATGAAAAGAAACCGTTTGCTGTATTACTACTGGATCTTGACAGGTTCAAGATTGTTAATGATACATTGGGACACCATGTTGGAGATGAATTATTAAAAGAGGTAAGCGTCAGGCTGCACAACGTTTTGCGCAAGGATGATCTTGTAACAAAACTGGATAACCAATATAAAAATAACAAAAAAGGGGATATCGTTGCACGACTGGGTGGCGATGAATTTGCCCTGATCTGCACAAGTATTAACAACACTGAAAATTCAAAAATAGTCGCAGAAAAAATAATATCCGAGCTGAACAAACCATTTATTCTGGGTGATCACCACTTGTCAATTGGTGCGAGCATCGGCATCGCTTTATGTCCAAAACATGGAAAAGATATCAACACACTTATTCGCCATGCAGACGTGGCCATGTACCATGCTAAAAATACAAGCAACGGTTTTACTATATATGAAGAAAAGCAGGACAGGAACAACCTTCGTTATTTGAAACTTGAACAGGATTTGCTGAAATCTATTGACAATGACGAAATGGAACTTTACTACCAGCCAAAGGTGGATATCAACACTTTCAAAACCTATGGTGTAGAGGCATTAATACGCTGGAACCATCCACAGTATGGAATTATTTCTCCTGTTGATTTCATCCCCATTGCTGAACAAACAGGGAAAATTCTCAATATTACTGAATGGGTCCTTGATAATGCATTGAAAGAATGTGCCGGCTTTCTGTCCAGTGGTTATATCAAGGACCTGTCAATAAACCTGTCACGCATCAACTTGCGTGATCAGAGTATCGCAAGCACTATCAAAGGTACTCTCGAGAAATATTCCATTCCACCTGAATATCTGGTTCTGGAATTAACAGAAAGTGCCATTATGGGTGATCATGAATATGCCTCCCTGATATTAAACAGATTATCTTCAATGAATGTTTCCATTTCAATTGATGATTTTGGTACCGGTTATACCTCTCTGGCTCACATCAAGGATCTGCCTGTGGATGAAATAAAAATAGACAAAACGTTTATACAGGAACTGGTATATAACAATAAAGAGGAGGCGGTAGTTCGTGCTATTCTGGTTCTTGCAAAACACATGAACCTGACGGTCGTCGCTGAAGGGATAGAAGACATTCAAACATTAACCATGCTGAGAGAGCTTGGCTGCAGTTTTGCACAAGGCTACTATTTCGCAAAACCCATGCCGCTGAAAGATCTCAATGACTGGTTGATAAATAATCAGCCAGAAGTCGAACCGGCTGCTACAAATTAACTATTCGAGCCACTGCTAATGTCCCGTTAACTTTATGAAGCACATAACAATGTGAGGACATGGAATCGGTAAGACTGATCAAGACCGTCTGCCGCACGGACGCGGCAACCGAGCCGCCATGGATGGCATGTTTTGCGTGTCTTGATCAGGCTTGCCGGTTTCATGTCCGGGTTGCTCAACCTGGCTCAAAAGTACTTGCCACTTATGTTTCAACTATATTCATTACAGGTTAACGGGACAGCCGTGAAAACGCATATAAATATGAGTACATGAAACCAGCATTCTGTTCTGCCCATCCATTGAAACACCCACGAATATTCAGGTACATATCAGACATGTAACGCCTTACTCATCCCCTTTATGAAGGGCTATACAATTCCTGCAGATACAGGCGCGCCTGATTGCAGACTCAGGTACCCTGGCAAGCAGATTTTCGGGAATATTTTCAGTGCTACACCAGCAAGACACCTCCTTTTTCCCCTGGTTTTCTGCCATTGCACATTCATTTGCTTTACCACACAGCGGACATACCTTTGGGTCGGCAGATGTGGCTTTACTGGAAACCATTTTTTCTCCCTCGTTAAATTGTCACGTCCCGGCCCTTGAAACCTGTTATTTCCTATTAATATTGTCTACTATTAATAATACAGGCATGTCGGAGATTAAATCATGCAACCATCACATAATACAAGGCGCCAGCATTTCAGGCATCCCGCTGAAATTCCCATCGAGATCAGCAGTTCAACATCTGTAGAAAAATCAACCGAATACACACATGATATCAGTTGTGATGGCCTGTCTTTTCAGTCTGCGAGTGCCCTGCAAGTCGATCATATCGTTACCTTGACAATCAAGCTGACCAAACCCCGTTTCGAGGAGTCTGCACGTGTCATCTGGTGTCATGAATTAACAACGGGGTACGAGATCGGCGTATCCTTTCTGGAAAAGGATGCCCTTTTTCGCATCCGGATGGTTGAACAGGTTTGCCATATTGAACAGTACCGCAAGGATGTCCTGAAACTGCAGAATCGTGATTTAACAAGCCAGGAGGCTGCGCTTGAATGGATTAACAAATATGCAACGGATTTTTCCAGGTAATTCTTCAGATTACACCCACTACTGTCCCGTTAACTTTATGAAGCACATATAGATGTGAGGACATGGAACCGGTAAGCCGAATCAAGGCCGTCTGCCGCACGGATGCGGCAGCCGGGCCTCCCAGGAACCTTATTGTTTATTCAGGCCGCATATGAGGAAACAGTAACACGTCCCTGATCGAGGGTGAATCGGTAAACAGCATTACCAGTCGATCGATACCAATACCCTCACCTGCCGTGGGCGGCATACCATGCTCAAGCGCACAGATATAGTCGGCATCAAAATGCATGGCCTCTTCATCACCTGCGTCTTTTTCCTCTACCTGTTTTCTGAATCGTTCTGCCTGATCTTCGGCATCGTTCAACTCCGAAAAACCATTGGCCACTTCACGACCACCAACAAAAAATTCAAAACGATCCGTTACAAAAGGATCATCATCGTTTCGCCTGGCAAGTGGTGATACCTCAGTAGGATAGGCCGTAATAAAAGTCGGATTCATCAGGCGATGTTCGACTGTTTTTTCAAAGATCTCTATTTGCACCTTGCCCGGGCCATAGCTTTCCTTTAACGATATATCCAGCCCTGCTGCAATTTCGCGTGCGCCATCCGGATTATCCAGAATTTCTGCTGTGATGCCGTCATTAAAATACAGGATGGATTCCTTAACGGTCATTCTGTCGAATGGCTTGCCAAAGTCGTAATCATCACCCTGATAATGAATTGTGGTTGAACCGATTACATCTTCTGCAATGCCTCGCAGCATTTCCTCGGTCAGGTTCATCAAGTCGTTGTAATCAGCATAGGCCTCATAAAACTCGATCATTGTAAATTCAGGATTATGGCGTGTCGATAACCCCTCATTACGGAAATTGCGGTTAATTTCATAGACCTTTTCAAAGCCACCGACTACCAGTCTTTTCAGATAAAGCTCCGGTGCGATACGCAGAAACAAATCCATATTGAGTGCATTATGAAATGTTGTAAACGGTTTTGCCGTGGCACCTCCGGGGATCACCTGCATCATGGGTGTTTCCACTTCCATGAAATTCCTGTCATTCAGGAAGTTACGAATATAGGTAATGATCCGGTTACGTGTCTGAAAAGTATGGCGCGTAACGTCATTCATGATCAGGTCGATATATCGCTGGCGATAGCGCGCCTCGGTATCAGTCAGTCCCTTGAATTTTTCCGGTAAGGGTCGAAGCGCCTTGGTCAAAAGCCGGATGTTATCTACCTTGACAGAAAGTTCACCCTTGTTGGTTTTCATTAGCACACCTTCGCCACCAATGATGTCGCCAATATCCCATTTTTTGAACTGTTCGTTATAGACACCCTCTGCCAGCTCATCACGAACGATATAAAACTGGATACGACCGGACATGTCCTGCACGGTTGCAAAACTGGCCTTACCCATAACACGTTTAAGCATCATACGTCCTGCAACAACAACCCGAATATTCAGTTTTTCAAGTTCATCCTTTGTTTTATTGTCATATTCCGAGTGCAACTCCCCCGCAACAACATTGCGGCGAAAATCATTTGGAAATGCATTACCTTTTTCGCGTATGCCGGCTAATTTGGCCCGACGCTCTGCAATCAGTTTGTTTTCTTCCTGACTGGCCTGCTGATCTGATTTCTGGTTCTCGCTCATGATGCCTTTTCTTCAAGTTATATTATTACAGGCCACTCTTCAGGCTCGCCTCGATAAACGCATCGAGGTCACCATCCAGTACAGCCTGTGTATTACCCGTTTCAACACCGGTGCGCAGGTCCTTGATACGTGACTGATCCAGTACGTATGAACGAATCTGGCTACCCCAACCGATATCTGACTTGGTGTCTTCCACTGCCTGTTGATCAGCATTGCGCTTCTGAATTTCCATCTCGTAGAGTTTGGCCTTGAGTAATTTCATCGCCGTGGCCTTGTTCTTGTGCTGAGACCGATCGTTTTGACACTGTACCACAATCCCGGATGGCTGGTGGGTGATCCGCACTGCTGATTCTGTTTTGTTTACATGCTGGCCACCGGCCCCGCTGGCACGATAAACATCGATCCTTAAATCAGCCGGGTTTATCTCTATTTCAATATTATCATCGATTTCCGGAGAAACGAAAACTGCGGCAAATGACGTATGCCGACGATTACCGGAATCAAAAGGTGACTTGCGCACCAGACGATGGACCCCGATTTCTGTTCGTAACCAGCCAAAGGCATATTCACCCTCCATACGAATGGTAGCACTCTTGATACCGGCCACATCTCCGGCCGACACTTCGATCAACCCGGTTTTAAAACCCCTCCGCTCGCCCCATCGCAGATACATCCGCAATAACATCTCTGCCCAATCCTGCGCCTCGGTACCCCCCGAGCCAGACTGGATATCCAGGTAGCAGTTGCAGGCATCCATTTCACCTGAAAACATGCGTTGAAACTCCAGGCTGGCGATTCTGGATTCCATGTCATCCAGATCAGCAGCGATTTCATCAACAGTTGCTGTATCCAGTTCCTCGGCCGCCATTTCCAGCAATTCACCTGCATCTGCAAGACCTGTCTGCATGGACTCAATCGTATCGACTATTTTTTCGAGACTTGACCTTTCCTGCCCCAGCTTTCGGGCCCTTTCGGGGTCATGCCAGACTGCGGGCTGTTCCAGCTCGCGGATGACTTCTGTCAGGCGTTCTTTCTTTTGCTGGTAGTCAAAGATACCCCCTGAGTGCCTCGGTACGGGCATGCAGGTCTTTTATTTTTAATTGAAGAGGATTAATTTCAAGCATCATTCTTGGCCAACCAATGGATTATAATAACAGCGGCTTATGATACATCAAAGTCGGGGGGAGACTCCAGAATACCGGTCGCAAGCAACAATGTGACATGCAACATGCCTGAAATCGTGGCTCTTCCCGAAAAACAGCTCCCTTATGGTGTGGTAATAACACCTGTTCAGGCCATTTCGATGTACTCGACCATCAGCTGCAGCTTCTTTTGCCCCCTGTATTCGTTCACATCCAGTTTGTAGACAAACCTTCGCTGATCTCCTTCACGGGGTATTTCATTGTCGGCTGCATTAAAGGCGATGGCATCGATATTCATGGATGACTCCAGCGGTTGCAGAATCATCTTCAGATGCCGTTTTCCGACAATTCGTTGATGAATTACCCTGAAATCACCTTCGAATAGTGGCTCCGGGAAACCCTGTCCCCACGGCCCGGCGACCCGCAACAGTTCTGCAAGTTCGAGATTGAACTCTTCCATGCCCAGTTCACCATCTGTATGGATGCAGTGCTGCAGGCCCTCTTCACCTACCCAGCGGCAGATTTCTTCTGTATAGGCCCTGGTAAACTTGTCAATGTCATCAAGCGCAATGGTCAAACCTGCTGCCATGGCATGCCCACCGAATTTTATTATCAGACCGTCGTATTTTTTTGTGATGGCATCCAGGACATCACGGATATGAACGCCCTGAATGGAACGTGCCGAGCCTTTTATCTCGCCATCGTCGCCCTTGGCAAAAATGATCACCGGCCTGTGGAAACGCTCTTTGATACGTGAGGCAAGAATGCCTATGACGCCCTGATGCCATTGTTCATCATAAAGACAGACCGCAACAGGAATGTCGCCCCCGTTATTGTCCAGCTTGATTTTTTCCAGCTCCAGGAAGGCCTCGTCCCGCATATCGGATTCTATCAGTTTTCGTTCCTGATTAAGGTTATCCAGACTGACTGCCAGCTCACCTGCCGCCCGGGATGAGTCACTAAGCAAACATTCAATACCCACTGACATATCTTCCAGTCTGCCGGCTGCATTCAATCGTGGGGCAACCGCAAATCCCATGTCACTGGCAATCACCCTGTCGATGCCTCGCCCTGAAACCTCCAGCAAGGCATTCATCCCGACACAGGCATGCCCCCCCCTTATTCGGCGTAACCCCTGCTCAACCAGAATACGGTTGTTATAATCGAGCGGAACCAGATCCGCGATGGTTCCCAGTGCCACCAGATCCAGCAATTGCGCCAGGTTGGGCTCATCCATTTCTTTTTTTGCAAACCAGCCCTGATCACGCAATCGCGCGCGGCAGGCCAGTAACACATAGAATATCACTCCGACCCCGGCCAGATTTTTGCTTTTAAATGAATCACCCTTTTGATTCGGATTTACAATCGCATCCGCATCAGGCAAGCCTTCACCCTGCAAATGATGGTCCGTTATCACCACCTGCATACCCAGTTTTTTTGCATTGGCAACACCCTGGATGCTGGAAATGCCATTGTCCACGGTAATCAGTACATCCGGTCTGTAACCTGCTGCAACCTCGACAATTTCAGGTGTCAGACCATAGCCGTATTCAAAGCGATTGGGCACCAGGTAATTGACCGGCCCGGCGCCCATTGCCCTTAAGCCTCTGACGGCGACGGTACAACTGGTTGCACCATCACAATCAAAGTCGGCAACAACCATGATCTTGCTGTTTGCAATGATGGCCCGGGTAATGATATCAACGGCATTATCAATACCCTTGAGTCCCTGCGCTGGCAAAAGCCGACCAAGAGTGCAGTCCAGTTCGATTGGCGTATTAACACCACGTGACAGGTAAATACGCTGCAATAGTGGATGAAGTCTGTCACCCAGGGCACAGGAAATATCAGGCACATGCCGACTGATGATTTTTTTTATCATATTGCCTTACGCCTTCTCCAGAAACGACGCAGGTATTTTTTCTTTAATGAGTATTTCAAACCGTTACAGGCAAGCAGTGACAATGAGGATAAATACCCTTTTTCCATGCCATGCACCAACGGTTGAAACCATTCACGCTCCAGCATATTCAATTTATCCTTATAATGCTCGAAATCCAGTGACAGAATATCTTCTTCAGTCGGCTCAATTACGACCAGACAATCAATGTCCCTTTCAGACCTGGCCAGCGATTTTATTACAGCATGCGCATTTTCAGGTAATGAATGGTGTTCGCAGCCGGACAACATTGCCAGGCCTTTCACAAAAGGTACGTTGGCGTAAACCCTGTCCAGACCCGTACTGACCTGCTCTGGTAACGGGCCCGCACCCCAGCACCAGATACTGTTTATTGGATAGACACCATTCTCCATACGCTGCCGGTTTACCGTTGAACTGTGAAACAACATTTGAACCTCGTTCATGAACTTGTGCCAGTCCATCTGATCGTTCCCTTTGGGTAAAAAAGTTTCAATATTTCTTCCCAGCACATCTGTTGGTGCTGAAAATTCAGATTCGGGTTGTTGCCTGATATGGACATACCACCTGTTCGCATGACAGGACTCAAAATACCAGCCTTCATTTACATAGGTCTGATTCAGCAAATCGATCAAAACAGTTGCTTCATCATTGCTGATATCCAGAATAGAATTACCCCGCGAGATCAATCGATCCTTGTCTGTCTCAAGGTACAGCGGGTCGATATGCATCCAGATACCCGGGTCTCTTTTACCGGTATCTGAAAACCGGGATAGAGCTGCAACAGGAAGATACGCCGGACTTGATGAATCAATATCAAAGAGATCGAGCATGCATTGATAAAGAGAATCAGCAGGGTACTTTTCCCTGTCTGACTTGACAAGCAGCATTTCAAGCGATTTCAATCCGTTTATCTTGCGTTCACCTTTTGCAAGTGATTCAAATATTCCGGGAATAATCAGCGTCAGATTTTTTGTTGGCATGATGAAAGATCCGGTTTTGGAATCCCTTCCCCTGATGAGGGTGTCGACCCTGCCCCGGCAAAGAAGCAAGGTTCCCTGTCGAACCAATGCCGGAGGGTAAACCTTGTTGACTCCCCTTCCTGACAGGGCGAGCGCAATAACTTCAGGACATATTATCCAGTATCGCGGCCTTGACCGAATCCAGTGTTGCGTCAATGGTTATCAACGGCGATGTGCTTTGTTTTATTGCGGCATCCGGGTCTTTCAGACCATGACCTGTCAACGTACACACGATGCTGCTGCCTTCCGGAATCCTGCCTGATTTTATATCCTTGATGGCACCCGCCAACGATGTTGCCGAGGCAGGCTCACAGAACACGCCTTCCTTTTCAGCCAGCAGCTTCTGCGTTGCCAGTATTTCCTCATCTGTGCATTCATCAAACCATCCACCGGATTCCTCCCTGACCTTCCAGGCCATGTCCCAGCTTTGCGGGTGACCTATACGTATGGCCGTTGCGACCGTTTCCGGGTTATCGACCATTTCTCCACGAAGGAACGGGGCAGAACCGGATGCCTGATAACCGACCATTGTCGGCCGATTACCGACGATGGCGCCACCGGCATAACGGCAGTGTCCTTTACAGAAGGCGCATGCCTCGGTAACGTGATCACCGGAACCTGAGGAATATTCACAATAGCCGATCCAGTGTGCCGTTATATTCCCGGCATTCCCAACTGGCAGACAATGATAATCCGGGGCCCGGCCCAGTTCTTCAATAATTTCGAATGCCGCCGTTTTTTGTCCCTGCAAACGATACGGGTTAATCGAGTTTACTATCGTAACAGGCGCCTCGCTTGCAACCTCTTTTACCAGTCTCATGCCGTCATCAAAATTACCCTTGATCTGGATAACCACCGAGCCGTGCATCATCGCCTGGGCAAGTTTACCCATCGCTATCTTGCCTTCGGGTATCAGCACAAACGCCGTAATCCCGGCACGTGCAGCGTAGGCTGCAGCGGCGGCCGATGTGTTGCCGGTTGAGGCGCAGATAATCGCATGGCTACCCTCTTCGATGGCCTTGGTAACCGCCATGGTCATGCCCCGGTCCTTGAAGGAGCCAGTTGGGTTCAGCCCTTCATATTTGACATGGATATCGACTTCCTTGCCAGTGGTCTTCGGAATATTGTTCAAGCGAATCAGTGGTGTATTGCCTTCGCCCAGGCTGATTATCCGAGTATCGTCATTGATCGGCAGACGGTCACGATAGCGATTGATCAGACCGGTATAGCGTTCTCTAAAAGGCATTCTGTTAAACCTCGATTGTATTAAAATTAATGGCCCAATGACTCGACACGAATACGGATAACATCGTTTGTAATCGCGCCCAGTGCTTCTATCTTCACTATCGCATCATTCATATTACGTTCTGCTACACGGTGCGTCAGCATAATAATCGTCACATCCGTGGCACCCTCTCCCGGTTCTTTCTGGATGATTGCCTCGATACTGATTTGCTGATCACCCAGAATACTTGTGATATCAGCCAGCACCCCGGGCTGATCACTTGCCTGTAGTCTCAGATAGTATGCCGTCTCTACATCATCCATACCCAGCACCGTTGTATCGGTCATGGCATCGGCCTGGAATGCAAGGTGGGGTACGCGATTTTCAGGATCAACCGTCAGTACACGGGCAACATCAACCAGGTCAGCGACTACTGCAGAAGCAGTCGGCTCGGCACCGGCACCGGCACCGTAATACAATGTAGGCCCAACGGCATCACCCTGCACGAGAACCGCGTTCATGACGCCATCGACATTGGCTATCAATCGACGTTCCGGAATCAGGGTTGGATGGACACGCATCTCGATACCTTTTTCAACCTTTCGGGTAATACCAAGATGCTTGATACGGTAACCCAGTTCCTCTGCATAATTTACGTCTTCGCGGGTAATACGGCTGATGCCTTCGGTAAAGACCTTGTCAAACTGCAACGGAATACCGAATGCAATCGATGCCAGTATGGCCAGTTTATGAGCGGCATCAATTCCTTCAACATCAAAGGTCGGATCGGCCTCGGCATACCCCAGTTGCTGCGCCTCTTTCAGGACATCGGCAAAATCGCGCCCCTTGTCGCGCATCTCTGTCAGAATAAAATTACCCGTACCGTTAATGATTCCGGCTATCCATTCTATCTGGTTGGCTGCCAGACCTTCGCGTATCGCCTTGATAATGGGTATTCCACCTGCCACCGCAGCCTCAAATGCCACCATGACACCTTTATCATGCGCCGCTGCAAAAATCTCGTTGCCATGCTTGGCAATCAGGGCCTTGTTGGCTGTAACAACATGTTTGCCATTGGCAATGGCCTGCAAGACCAGTTCACGTGCCGGTTCACAGCCACCAATCAGCTCGATAACGATTTCCACTTGTGGATCATTAACAACCTGAAAGGCATCATCCGTAACCCGGATACCCTCAAGACTGGAAAGGCTATCGGGATCATACTGACGCGCGGCAACATGGGTAACCCTGATTTCACGTCCCACCCTGCGGGTTATCTCTGCCGCATTACGCGCGAGCACATTAAAGGTACCGCCGCCAACGGTACCCAGCCCCATCAAACCTGTATTAACCGGTTTCACTATCTTCTCCTGCTGCAACATCGAGAATATTGTCCTTTCTGAACATATGACGTATCCCGCGAATCGCCTGTCGGGTGCGATGCTCATTCTCTATTAAACCAAAACGCACATGATCGTCACCGTAATCACCAAAACCAATGCCGGGTGAAACGGCCACCTTCGCATCTTCCAGTAATTTCTTGGAAAACTCCAGCGAACCCAGATGACGATAAGGCTCGGGTATCGGCGCCCAAACAAACATGGTCGCTTTAGGTGGCTCGACGTGCCAGCCAAGCGCATTCAAACCATGACAGAGGACATCTCTGCGGCGTTGATACATGGACGAGATTTCCTGTACACAATCCTGCGGGCCTTCAAGGGCTGCAATGGCCGCAACCTGAATTGGCGTGAACATACCGTAATCCAGGTAGGACTTCATCCTTGCCAGGGCGGCAATCAATATCGGGTTGCCACACATGAACCCCACGCGCCAACCAGGCATGTTATAGGTCTTGGATAATGAATAGCTCTCAACCGCGATTTCCTTTGCACCGGGCACTTCCAGAATCGAGGGTGCCCGGTAACCATCAAAGACAATCTCGGCATAGGCCAGGTCATGAATGACCCATATCCTGTGTTCCAGCGCAATTTTCACTACCCGTTCGAAGAATTCGAGATCCACACACTGGGTTGTCGGGTTGCCCGGGAAATTCAGTACCAGCATCCTGGGTTTGGGCCATGAATCCTTTATCGCCTTTTCCAGTTCCTCAAAAAAATCCACTCCGGAAACCAGCGGGACATGCCTGATGTCGGCCCCGGCAATAATAAAACCATAAGGATGAATAGGGTAAGCCGGGCTCGGAACCAGAATTGCGTCACCAGGACCCACGGTTGCCAGGGCCAGGTGCGCCAGCCCCTCCTTTGACCCGATGGTGACAATCGCCTCCGTTTCCTGATCGAGATCGACATCGTATTTTCTTTTGTACCAGGCACAGATCGCCCTGCGCAATCTCGGAATCCCCCGGGATACTGAATAACGGTGGGTATCGGTACGTTGTGCAGCCTCGATCAGTTTATCGACAATATGCTTCGGTGTTGGCTGGTCGGGGTTGCCCATACCAAAATCAATAATATCCTCACCACGCGACCTTGCCTTGGCCTTTAGCTCATTTACAATGTTAAACACGTAAGGCGGCAATCGCTTGATTCTGGGGAATTCATCCATCAGACCTGGAACCTTTTAATAATCATATGGTTATATCATGCCAGAACATTACTGACAGAGAAAAATGCTGTCAATAATAAATAATGACAGAGATTATAAATGATTTTTCACAGAGATTGATATACAGACCGAATATTTAAGGAACCTCTGATCAATTCATGAATTCGCATCTTGTGCTCGGAAAATCCAGCTTCTGCGTTACGAATCTTCGCAATAACTTGCTATGACGTGCGATTCGATGCCTTGAATCTGTATTTTCCGAGCACAATCTACTTCGTCCAGAATTAATCAGCGGCTCCATAAAATTACCCTGGTTTATCTGGGAACAGGATACTTGTCTTGATGATTGCTTAACAATCAGGTATTTTTCCCGGCATGAAACTCAACATAGACTCCAGCTCTGCCAGATATATCATTAATGCCTACGAGACAGGCCGGATCACCGTAAACAATCAGGTGTACAGCCAAAGCCTGATCGTGACATCTGATCAATTGATTAACCAATGGGAACCTGCCCGGGTTGAACAGATTGATGCCACTCATATCCTCTATCTGGTCGAGCTCAATCCGGAAATTATACTTCTGGGCACAGGTAAAACCCTGCAATTTCCGCATCCCGAACTTATATCGATCGCCATGCAACAAGGTATCGGTTTTGAAGTAATGGATACCGGTTCGGCATGCCGTACTTACAACATCCTTTCGGCAGAGGACAGAAATATCGCCGCTGCCCTGATCATGCTCTAGCCCGACAATACGGGTGAACCCTTTTTTTCTGTATTTCCCTTCAATACTGTCCCGTCAGGCTGTAATGAATGTAGTTGAAACCTAAGCGGCAAGTACGCTTTGAGTCAGATTGAGCAATCCGGACATGAAACCGGTAAGCCTGATCAAGACACGCAAAAACATGCTATCCATGGCGGCCCGGCTACCGCATCTGTGCGGCAGACGGCCTTTATCTGGCCAGTCCTGTTCCATGTCCTCACATTGATATGCGCTTCATAAAGCTGACAGGTCAGTGATTTGTCTTATTGCCTTGACTGAACTATATATATAAAGGAACCGTCCGACATACCGGTAAAAAATAAAGGGATAGATATTTTTATGAGCATAACACTTGAAAAAATTGTCGATGATGTCGGGGAACTGGTTTCATTACCCGAAGTCTGTATTCGTGTGAACGAACTGGTTGATGACCCGGATTCATCCACCAATGAGATCGGGCAGGTCATCAGTCAGGACCCCGCACTAACCCTGCGTATTCTCAAAATCGCCAACAGTCCTTTCTATGGAGCCTCATCGCAAATCGAAACCGTGTCAAAGGCAGTTGCCATTCTGGGCATGAAACAGATTCGGGACTTGGTGTTGGCCACCTCTGCCACGAGTGTGTTCGCAGGGCTGCCAAACGAGCTCGTTTCAATGAAGGATTTCTGGAGGCACAGTATTTTTTGTGCAATTTGTGCACGCATACTTTCCGAGGAACATAAAAAGGGCAAGGGCGAGGCACTTTTTATATCAGGTCTTTTACATGACATAGGACAACTGGCCATTTTTAACAAGGCACCTGAACAGGCAAGACAGGCGATCATTCTTTCCATGGAAGGATCGGATGAAAGTGACCTTTACGGGCATGAAGTAAAGATCATGGGTTTTGATCATACCCAGGTAGGGGGAGAGCTGGTTCGAAAATGGAAATTACCCGAGAGCATCTATGAATGTGTCCGGTTCCATCATGAACCCCTGAAGGCCGAAAAATATCCTGTCGAAACTGCCATGATACACATTGCGAATTCAATTGCAGTCATGGCCGAGCTGGATACAATCCAGGAAAGTGCGGCCCCGGCAATGGAGCCTGTTGCATGGGAAATCGCCGGGTTATCGAAAGATGTAATTGAACCGGTCATTCTTGGTGCCAGAGACCAAATAGCAGAAGTCGAGGCCTTGCTCTCTTCGTGATATCCGAAGCTATACCCTTATGTACAAAACCCCAGCCT
Source organism: Gammaproteobacteria bacterium (assembly GCA_011052215.1). GTDB lineage: Bacteria > Pseudomonadota > Gammaproteobacteria > JAADHQ01 > JAADHQ01 > JAADHQ01. The sequence continues at coordinate 201 of DRJK01000167.1, read as the reverse complement.
TACCTGAATGTGATGCTATAAAACGGATTGAAAAAAAACATACCCCTGATGCAACATATATAATAATTTCTGTTAATAATATCACTGCTGTCCCGTTAACTTAATGAATCACATATCAATGTGAGGACATGGAATCGGCAAGCCTGATCAAGACCGTCTGCCGCACGGACGCGGCAGCCGAGCCGCCACGGATGGCATGTT